>NZ_BLLN01000002.1:1367500-1571409 GCF_011170125.1 Streptomyces diastaticus subsp. diastaticus
GTGCAGGAGGCGGACGGCGGCCTGACCGGTGTCGCCCTCGGCCTCTTCGTCGAGGTGGTCGCCTCCCTCGACGCCCACTGGCGCATCACCACCGTGTGGGACGGCGACCACGAGGGCGGGCGCACCGCGATGGTCCGCGCCCTCGCCGTCTGGGACGCGGGGCCCCTCGGCTACTGGATCCGCGAACAGCCCGCCGAGCCGGTCCTGCCCGGCGCCGTCGGCCCGGACTCGCCGCTGGTCGTCGTCGCCTCGGACGTCGGCGAGATCTGGGACAAGATCACCGACCTCCTCCCGGACAAGGCGGACCTGCGCGTGGACGAGCCGGGTACGCCGAACGCCTGA
This sequence comes from Streptomyces diastaticus subsp. diastaticus, assembly GCF_011170125.1. Taxonomy (NCBI): domain Bacteria; kingdom Bacillati; phylum Actinomycetota; class Actinomycetes; order Kitasatosporales; family Streptomycetaceae; genus Streptomyces; species Streptomyces diastaticus. The sequence goes on from NZ_BLLN01000002.1 coordinate 1,367,843, forward strand.
CCCGCACCTCCCACCTCCCACCTCCCTCCCTCCAGCACCGCAGGCAGGACGCATGAGTTCCCCGCAGCCCGACTTCCTGGGCCCCGACGTCGCCTACCAGGCCGTCCCCCGCAAACCGGGGAGACCCCGCAGGCCGTGGCGGGCGACGCTCGTGGTGGCGCTCCTCCTGCCGCCGGTGCTGCTGGGGGCGGGGTGGCTGGCGCAGAGCGACAGCACGCTGCTGCTCCTCCTCGGCGTCCTCGTGGCCATCGTGCTCCTCCTTGTCGCCTGGGCCTGCGCGGGAGCGGGCCCCGGTACCCTCGTCGCCCTTCTCGGCTTCGCCTTCATGCTCCTCGCGGGGCCGGCGACGGCGGACACGGTCCTGGACCGGCAGGGGGTGCGCACCCCGGCCGTCGTCTCCGGCTTCGGCGAGATGAGCGTCAGGCAGGACCGGGCGCGCACCTGCGAGCTGGTCTGGAAGGACCGCGACACCGGCGAGACCGGCCGGGTCGAGACCGGCGGCAAGTCGGCCTGCACCGACGACATCGAGGCCGGCGACCCGGCCGTCGTCGTGGTCGACCCGACCGGCTGGCAGTTCCCCCGGATGGCGGACGACGTGAAACCGGCCTCCACCACGACGTGGGCGATCACCGGAGCACTGCTCGCGGCGATGGAGCTGCTCTTCCTGTGGGCGCGGGCACGGAAGTTCGACTGAGGGGGCCTCGTAGGCTGCTTCCATGGATTCCTCGCAGCCGGCATCTCTTCAGGACGCCCCGGACGTCCTCGTGGTCCCCACGTTGGAGGACGTTCCCCGCGACGCCGACGGCGCACCCGTGCTGGAAGGGAGCATCGAGGTGATGCTCCTCCCCATGGAGGCCGAGTCCGGTGGCACCACCCTCGTCGCCCTCGCGTTCTCCACCGTCGCCGCCCTGGTCGACGCGATGGGCGAGGAACAGTCCTGGGTGGCCATCCCCTCGGACAAGCTGGAAGGCGCCCTGGAGGGCTCGGGCGCCCGGGCGGTCCTGCTCGACCCGCGGCCCCCGGAAGGCGCCTGAGGATGACCGATCCGAACTTCTCGGGCATCGACCCCGACAAGCTCTCCAGGACCATCACCAGCCTGGCCTCGGGTGGCAAGATCCTCCAGCAGGGCAAGAACGCCTACACCGTCCGCTTCCGCAAGCTCGGCCTGGACACCACTCACCTCACCGAACTGGGCCGGATCGCCGCCTGGGTCGACGACGAGCTCCCCATGCTGCGCCGCCGCCAGACCTTGGCCGCCGCCATGGAGTTCGAGGGCGTCGGCCCCAAGTCCCCCGTGGTCATGGTCCGCGAGCCGGTGTGGACCGCGAAGCGGGCGCACGCCGAGGGCGGGAAGCTGGCCGAGAAGGCAGCCGGCATCGCGGACATGGACGCCGAGGAGGCGGGGCCCGCCTTCCACCGCATCGCCGTCGAACTGGCCGCACGTGCCAAGGACCCCGACTTCTCCGCCGCGTTCTACGCCGCCATGGACCCCGAGGTGGTCAAGCAGCTCCCCCTGGCCGTCGCGGCCGCCGGTGCCGCCACCGCCCAGGACGACCTCAAGGTCTTCGGCACCGCCTTCACCTCCGCGACGACCGCCGAGAAGCCCCCTCCCGGCTTCCACAAGGTCCTTGAGGTCTTCCACGGCGACCTCCCCGAGGACGAGCCGGGTGCCCTCTTCAACCGAGTGCTGATGCAGAACGACGACCCCGAACTGTGGGACAAGGCCTGGGACCACCTCAAGACGGCCATCACCGACCTGGGCGACCCCGACAAGACCTGGACGGTCCACGCGGGCCTTGTCGCGGGTGTCATCGGGGTGCAGTCCCAACTGGCGGACCACCTCTGGGAGAGTTCTCGGGTGCTCGCGGGGGACGCGAAGGCGGCGTACGAGAAGCGGATCAACGCCTTGACGCCCGGGGACCGGGCCGAGTTCAGGAGGGAGACGCGAGCCCACGCCAAGGCGTCCAAGTCGGCGTCCAGGCAGGCGGAGCGCCTCTTCGCCAAGTACGGCATGGGTTCGTTCTCCCGCCTCATGGAGACCTCCCTGGGCGACTCCGCCCGCTGGTTCGCCGACAAGGTGCCGTACGTCAAGGCTCCGCCCGCGGTGAAGGCCGGCTGGCTCGGCAAGGCGTTCAGGGTGGGAGGGCGCGTACCTCTGGTCGGAACGGTCCTGACCATCGGGGGTATCGCGTACGACATCGAGGTCCACGACGCGGACGCGGATGTGGCGGTGGTCTCGAATGCCGCGTCGCTCGGAAGCGGAATGGCGGGCACCTGGGCAGGGGTGGCTGCGGTGGGCTTCTTCGGTGGGCCTGTGGGCTGGGGCGTGGCGGCAGGCATCGTGGTGGGCGCCGGAACGGGTTACGCGGCCTATTACTTCCTCAACACCGGTACTGGGAAGAAGGTCGTACATGCCGTGACGGACACGGTAAGCAGTGTCAGTGAAGGAATCGGAGAAGCCGCCAAGAAGGTGCGCGGATGGCTCGGTTTCTGAAGGGCGAGGAGTGACCTTCATGGCGAAGAAAAAGAAGAACCGACGCGGGGAAGATTGGACGCCACCTCCCAAGTCGGCTGAGAGGCTCGCCGCGGAGGGGCGGTGGGCGCGGGACGCCGAACTGGCACGTCTCCCTCCTGTGCCCCCGCGCCGGGCCATACTGGGTATGTTCGCCATGGGTGTCGTGGCTCTCGCGGTGTTCCTCGGGTTTCTGTTGCCCTCGCAGTTCACGGTGGACGACCTCCGCTCCAGCGGGGTCACCGTTGCGGCCGAGGTGGTGGATACGCGAACGAACAAGTACGGCGACCTGAGTGCTGTCGAGGTCCGCTTCCGCACCCCGTCAGGTGAGGTCGAGGCGGAGCTTCACGATTGGGGCGGAAAGCAGCCCGAAGGTCTGTCGCCTGGTTCCACGGTCTCGGTGACGTATTCTCCGCAAGATCCGAAGACGGTCATGACTACAGGGTGGGTCGTAGACCCCCCTGGGATGACCTTTCCCGCGCTTGTCTGCTTGCTGGTTACTGTATTCCTGACAGTTGTTCCGACTCTTGCGGCAGTGCGGCGGTTCGCCTTGCTCAAGAAGAAGGAGAAGATCGTCGCATCCCATGAGGCGTGAAATGCGATTCGGTGTCCAGCGCTTCTTCGATGCCGCAGGTCCTGGACCAGGAGTGGTCTCTGTCGCGACCAGGAGAGTCCTGGCTTGAGGGGCGGGGGTGGACCCGTGAGCGTGCTTCGGGGAATTATCCGCATCCTGACGTGTGACCCCGTCCAATTTTGCAGCCGATGAGAGGAGAACGTGGTGGCCGATTCCGAGGCGAAGGTGGACAATCCGCGGAAGGCGGATCTGGAGAAGTTGCGCCGGGATCTGGCGAAGGAGGTGGAGGAGTTCAGGAAGGCGTTGAAGAAGCCGACTGAGGACATCGGTGGCGACAAGGTCTGGGTGGGGAAGAACGCGCGGGCCTGGCACACCGAGTTGAAGGGGCGGCACACGAAGGTCGGGACCCAGGTCGACAAGCTCCTGCCGCTGATCGACGCAGCGATCCGGGCTGAGCCGGACAAGGTGACACCGGGCGAGGCCCGGCAGTACACCGCTGGTTCCTGAGGGGCCGGCAGGCGCGCGGTGCGGCGGTGCCGCGTTGGCGACGAAGAAGAGGTCGAGGCGTCCTGAGCGGGGGCAGCCCCGCCGTGGTGGTGCGGGGTGGCCCCCGCTCAGCTGTCCGCAGCCCGCGTCGGAGGGTTCGCTCCGCCGCCGATGAGGGCGTAGGCGAGGGCGAGGCGGTGGTCGAGCCAGTCGGCGCGGACGGCGACGGCCCATACCGGTGGAGCACGCGGATGGCGCGGTCACCGAACGTGTCGCGGGCCGCTCGCGGTGGGGGCGCCAGATCGTGCCGAGGACGAGGGGGGACGCCGTACCAGCCCATACGCCCGGGCGGAGACGGGACTCCGGGCCGGCGCACGCTCGCTTCCGCCGCTCCCGGACGCCCTCCGCGGTGCCCCGTGGGCGAGGCGTCGCCGGTGAGGGGTGGGAGCCGACAGTTCCCGACGCGGCCCTCACACGCTCACCTCTTCGAACAACACCCGCACCCCCGACTCCGACAAGGTCACCCCCAAGGGGCGGATCCGGGTCGTCCGGAGTTCTATCGCCTCGCCGGAGTGGAGGTGGAGGTCGACTGCGGCGCGTCCTCGGCCGGCGGGGAGGAGGAGCACGCCGAGGATGTCGGTGAAGGGGATGTCGAGGGCGTCGCCGTTCTCGGCGCGGAGTTGGAGCGTGCCGTCCTGGACGGAGACGACGGCGTCGCGGGGCGGGGTGATGTCCCAGGGGTGGCCGGGGGTGCGGCCCGGTTCGTTGAGGCCCGTGCGGACCGGGTGGCACTCGGGGCCGAGGGGGTGGGCCACGCGGATCTCGGTGATCAGGGCGGCGGCGCGGCGGCGTTCGCCGACGCGCAGGGCGAGGGGGACGCCGGCGGCGAAGCCGACGAGGAGGAAGGTGAGGCCGACGGCGCCCAGTTCGGCGCGCTGCACGGTCAGGCAGTAGGCGGCGACGGCGAAGGGGACACCGGTGAAGACGGCGTACAGGGTGAGGGCGTCGGCGGCCGGCTCGACCAGGACGCCGCGTTCGCCGGAGGCCAGGCGGGCGCGTCTGCGGGCGCGTTCCTCGGTCATCGCGTACGGGCCTTCCGGGTGGTGGGGGAGGTGCACGAGCGCGCCGGGCGCGGGCGGCTGCGGGGCCGGAGGGACCGGTCCTCCCCGGAGACCGGGCGTTCGAAGTGTGAGCGGCTCCGCAGGTGGTGCCAGCACCAGGGAGCGAACTGGAGGAGGAGGCCGGCCAGGCCGAGCAGGGCGGAGGTCCGGGCGGCGGCCGGGGACTCGATGCGGACGACCGGCGCCCACCAGAAGGAGAAGCTCGAGGAGAACATCATGAACATCGTGGAGTTGAGTGTCCCGATGCTGCGGGTGAAGAGCGCGTCCTGCCGTGCCTCCTTCGCCCTGGGCCCGGGAAAAGCGGCGCCGGGGCCCCTGGTGAGACTCGGGGTGAGCGCCACCGCGCTCACCTTCCGCTCCTCGCAGGGCAGCGGCACCGCACGTCGGAAACGGTCCCATGCCGCCTCCCCGCCCGGCCCCGCGAACCAGTCGGCCCACGCGCCGAGCGGCGCCCGGGCCCCCGAGGCGTAGCGCAGTTCCACCCCGACCGGTTCGCCGTCGGGGCCCGTCAGCCTGACCACCGCGACAGCTCCCGCAGGGCCGGAGAGGGCACGGCGTACGTCCGCACCGTACGGGTCGACCACCGACAGCTCGCCAGGGAAGACCCGCAGGACAGCCCGGGAGACGAAACGCCTGGTGGCCACAGTGCCGTCCTCTTCGGGCGGCCCGGGGCAGGGGGAGATCTCCACGAGCGGGGCCGGATCGAGACGGGCGGCCGAACGGTTGCGCAGGGCCGTGACGCGTCGCACCGCCAGCCGCGCCACGGGGGCGAGGAACGCTGTCACCGCCGCCAGCAGCATCAGCCAGGGCAGGCTCGCCTCGGAGAAGAACAGCACCGTGAACGCGAGGAACCACACGCCGCCCAGCGCCATGCGCAGTGCCTGGTACCACAGAGGAAGGGCCGGCCCCGGGCTGAGGAGGAGGGTCAGCTCCTGCCACCAGGGCACGCGTGGCGCGTCGGCCCGGTCCTGGGTGGTCCGTTCGACCGGGATGCCGCACGCCTTGAACAGGGCGGCGATCCCACTGCGCCGCACCGCCTCCTCGAAGTTCAGCCAGGGCGCGCCCGCCGGAATCCACTGGTACGGCAGGAGCCGGGCCACCGGGCGCCCCGACGCGTCCAGGAGCCACACCTCACCGGCGCCACGCTCACGGGCGGCCGTCTCGGCGTCCGGGAAGACCAGCACCGCCCGGCTGATGCCCTGCGGGCCCGACAGCGGGTACCGCCTCTCGCGGCGCTCGCCGAAGAACCCGCGCGAGCGCAGGACGAGTGCCTTGCCGTCGAAGAACAGCCGTGACCAGATGCTGATCTCGGCCCCGGACCCCGGTTCGGCCGCGGGGCGGAGCGCCGGCTCCGGCGCCGTGCGAGGCCGGTCGTGGGGGCGTACCGCGTCGGTGGTGGACATCGCTGGGGAACTCACTGCCGTGGGCGGAGGGGGCTGGCGCCCACCGTACGAGAGCCTGCCCGTACCGTCCACGGGCGGTTCCGGCTGAACCTGCCCGGACGGCGGTCGCCGCCCGTCAGCCGTCGGTCCCGTCCTCCTCCAGCAGCCTCCGGAGCTGCGGGGAGAGTTCGGGTACGGCCGCTCCGGCCGCCTGGGCCGCTCGGAGGTCCGCCAGGTGGCGCAGGGCCGCCTCCCGGCCGCGCTCCTTGCGGACGCCCTGTCGGTGGCCCAGCACCCAGACGGCGATCGCCGAGGCCAGGCCCAGGACCAGGCCGGCGTAGCCGACCGGCTGGTCCTCGACGTAGGCCCAGACGGCCGCGCTGGTTCCGGCCAACGCCAGCAGCCCTCCCAACTCGTCGTGCCAGCCGCCCTGACCGGCCGTCCGCTCCCAGGCGGTGACCTCGGCCGGCTTGTGCGGGGGCCGGACGTCGTCCGCGTCGCGGGGAGCGGACGGCGGCGGTGGCGGAGTCGTGCCCGTGGCGGCTCCGGGCGGCGCGACCTCTGGCAGCGGGTACCAGGGTTTGCTCGATCCGCCGGCCTTCCCCACCAGCCAGTCCGGTACGTGGGTCAAGGTCAGGCCGTGCGCCTGAGCGAGGGCGAGAACCTCGCGGTAGGCGGCGAGGACCGGGTCCCGGCGGGCCCGCTGCCACCGCGCCACGGCCCACCCCATGGCGGCGACCGCCAGAACGGCACAGACGCCCGCGCCGGCGAGGAGGGCCGGGCGGTGGGCCGTGAGTGGGGGCGAGATCTGGTCGGCGACCGCCAGCCCCGCCGCCACGATCAGGAGCAGGAAGGCGAGGCAGCCGGGGCCGGTCGTGGCCGAGCCGCCGGCCAGAGCGTCACGTCCCCGCCGCAGTTCTTCCCGCACCTTCTCGTCGTCCGTGAAGTCCACGCCCACCCGCTGCCCCACGCGGCGTACGGCCTCGTGCAGGGCGGGGTCACGGCGCAGCTCGGCGCCGCCCACCGGAAGCAGTGGCGGGGCGGCCGGGGACGTGTCGCGGCTGTCGGACATGGCGGGCAGCGTACCCACTTGCGGGTGACAGGGGTGCCGTCGGGCCAACTTCCGTGCCGGTCAACGCTGTTCGGCGGCTCGGCGGAAGTCGCCCCGGTTCACCAGCGGGGCCAGCGGGCCGCCGGTGAGGGAGCCGTAGCCGGTGGCCGCCCACAGGCTCTGCTCCGGCGGGACCTCGTAGTACGGGACGAGGCGGCCCTCGTGCCGGACGGTGAGGGACTGCGGGGTGCGGCGGGCCGCGAGGGCGGCGGCGCACTCCGCGCAGACGGCGACCGTCAGCAGGTTCCGGCGGCCCAGCATCCGCCAGGACACCTCACCGGCGGTGGCCAGGCCGTGGAACGGGTTGAAAAAGCAGGTCAGCGGCGTGTGCGGCTGGGCGGGGACCGAGCGGCGCGAAAGCAGCCGCCTGCGGCTGGGCCGGGCCGCGTTCATCGCCGCCCGGATGGGCGCGGTGCCCTCCTCGACCAGGGCGACCACACCGGCGAGGTCGGCGAGGTCGCGGGCGCCGTCCAGCACGGTCCCGGCGGCGGCGTACGCGTCGAGTGCCCGCTCCATGCCGGGCGTTCCGCCGGGCAGTGCGACCGGGGCCTCCGCGATCAACAGACCCAGCTCTGGAAGGAGTTCGGCGGTCCTGGCTCGCTTCCGGACGAAGGCCGCCTCCTCGGCGGTGGTGAAGACGGTGCGCGGTTCCGCCCGGCGCTCGCCCGGGTGGCGCCGGACGTACACCGCGCCGACGGCCGCGCCCACGAACAGCGGCAGCGGGACGAGCCAGTTGACGCTTCCGCCCGCCCCGGCCTGCCCGGCCAGCGCGACGACCGCCGCCAGCCCGAGGGCGGCCGAGGCCGCCAGGAGCGGGCCGCGCCGGTCACGGGCTCGGGACGGTTCTGTACGCACCGGCGTCTCCTTGATCTCGCGGACGAGGGCGTTGAGGCCCCCGTGGACGGCGGGCAGAGGGCCGGCCGCCTCCAGGTACGGCACCCGGGTGTGGCGCGGCCCGGGCAGCAGGAGCAGGCCGGGGGACGGGCTGACGAAGGGGAGCCGGAGGTAGTCGGAGCACAGGGAACAGACCGGCAGTTCGGTGCCGGGGCCGCCGCCAGGCACCCGCAGCCGCTCGCGGAGGCTGGCCGGGCCGTGCAGCGGGTTGAGCGCGCAGCAGGCGGCGGCCATCCGCACCGGAGGCCGCGTACCGGGCCGGGCCCCGCAGATGCCGAGTCCCGCGCGGACGCAGCGGACGAGGATGAGGGCGGCGGCGAGCGCGGCGGGGTCGCGGTCGCGGTGGCCCCTGCCCACCTCGTCCGGGTGGCCGACTGCCAGCACGGCGGCGTCCAGCCCGGACCAGACCCACTCCCTGGCAGCCCCGGCAGGCAGCGCGGCTGATTCGAACTCGGCCAGTGCAAGCCGCAGTTCGCGCTGGAGCGCGCCGGTCAGCCAGCGACGGGAAGGCTCGGCCGGCGCGGTGAACACCGGCTGGGCGTCGTCCCGCGCGTACCGCAGGACGAGCGGGACCCCGTGCCCCAGCCGCCCGCGGACCACGTGGAGTAGCGCGGTGCCGACCCGGAACAGGAGGAGGAGCAGCAGCGCGGCCACCGGCCCGACGAGAAGCACTCCCGGCCAGAAGTCCCCGGACCACAGCGGCGCCAGCTCCCGTACGCCCTCCCGCCCAGCTCCGGTCCGCTCCCCGGTTGCCCCCAGCGTCCACAGCGCGGCCCCGGCCACCGCCACGGCCACCCCGGCGGCCGCCCGGGCCTCCCCTCGTGTTGGCCTCAGCGCGGGCGGCTCCTCCTCCGACCCCGCCGCGATCACCCGCCCGTACCGGGCCCGGCGTACGACCGTGCCCGACAGCAGGACGCTCAACGGCAGCAGGGCCAGCAGCCCTCCGGTCACGAAGCTCTGGTTCCGCCGCTCGACGGGCGAGGTGACCCCGTCCGCCCCGGCAAGCACGTGCCGGGCACCGTCCGGCGCGACGACGTGCGCGGCGACCACGAGCCCCGCGCCGAGCGCCAGGGCGAGCAGCAGCACGGAGAGCCAGGAGGCGGTGGGGCGGCGGTCGGTCATCGGGCTCCCCTCATGCCGGTGTGCCCGTCGGCGTTTCCTCCCAAGGACCCTATTACCCGCCCTGATGCGCTGACCGTCACCCGCTGGACCGAAAGGCCCGAACCACCTGATCTCGGCCGACTCTCGCAGGCTTCGCCGTACCGCTGCGAGGTGTGTGGCGGTGGTGCGAGGCTCGGACGGCGATCGGCGGAACACTCGCCGGAACCCGAGAGGAAGGAGCGCCGGGGTGGGCGGGCTCGACAGGACGCGCGGCGTGCGGCTGAGGCGGTCGGCGGCCGCAATGGCGTTGTCAGGGATGCTGGCCGGCTGCGGGCTGAGCGAGCCGAAGCAGACCTACGAGCAGGCGTACGAGGCGATGCGTCCGGATGCCATGGCGGCGATGAAGGAGGCGTGGCCGGGTGTGGAGATGGAGAAGGACTCCGGTGGCACTGAAGAGTGCGGAGGGCTGGACATCAGCGCGGACAAGGATGCGAGCAAGCTGTCGGCGCACGTGACTTATCGGGGAAATATCCGGCCGGGGGACGAGCGCAGCCTTGCGGAGTTGGCGCGAGCGGCCGGGAAGCGACCTGATGGAGCGCGGGTGGCGCAGTGGCGTCGAGGGGAGAATACCGGACGAGGAGGGCCTGAAATTTTCGGTGAAATCCTCTAGCAGAGTGAGATTGCAGATGGAAAAGCCCGGGGTTCATGGCTGGGTCGTCGTGTTGTTGCACGCGGACGAGCCGAATGATTACGGTGTTTCGATGTCCGTGTCCACGAAGTGCCTGCGAAACCCCGCATGGGGAAACGGGGAGGAGAGGTGATGGCCCAGCCTGCGGGAGGCCCGACCTCGCCGCGCACCGGCGGTCACTAGTTCGTTTTGTCGACCTCCTTCAAGGCCAGCGCAGCGGATTTCTGTTCCAAGGAGGCGGCCGCTACTCGGAGCTTGGCCGTGTGCACCCGGAGTTCACCCCGTATGCGGGTCGCGGTGGGGCCCTGCCACCGATCCGCTGACGAAGGCTTCTCGTCTTTGGCGATTCGGGTGGCCTCCTCCAAGAGCCCTCCGACGTCGTCCGCGAGCTTGCGCAACTCGATGTGCTTTTTCGGCACGGTAATTCCCCCTCGTGCGAGGCTTGATGTCCCCGGTGTGGTGCCGGGGATTGCCTGGCGGGCCACGGTAGTCGGTCGGGAAGCGGTAGGTTTCATTCCTCCCGGTTCGGCCATCACATTTCAGCCCCCTGCGCGCGAAAAGTGTGCCAGACGCGCTTAGCCCATGGCCCGACCCATCGCAGGTCGTGTGGTGGCGCTGTCAGGGAAGGCCGCTCAACCCAGGTGCGTTTACGGCCAGTTCAGTCGCTTTCCGGCGTCGGCGCGACTGGTGGCAGATACCTTTCCGGGCCATGGGAATGGTTCTCGCTGATCCGGTGATGCTGGAGAAGCTCGCCGCGTCGATGGATCGCACCGCCAAGGAGATCCCCGCGCTGAGGAGGAAAGCGTCCGAACTGGATGTCCTGAGCGAGGTCGGCCACCTGTCGCCGCTGCTGAGCTATCTGAACGAAACGGCCCGTGAACTGCGGAAGAAGGCCGGCATTCTGCGCACACCGTCGGAGTCCCCCTTCGGCGCACTCGCGCAGTACGGGTTACCCGCCGGGTTGGCGCGCAAGCCGGGTGCGGGCAAGGAGTTCGAGGCCGGGCTGAAGAAGGTTCTGGCCAAGTACGAAACGGCCGTGCCGGAGGCGCGAGCACGGGCGGTCAAGGACTACGTGGAAGGTCTCACGCCCGAGCAGCAGGCCGCGTTGGTGGTCGCCGACCCGGCGACGGTCGGCAACCTTGACGGTGTGCCGCCGCCCCTCAGGTTCGCGGCCAACCGGATCTCCATACAGCGGCAGTACGAGAAGGAGAAGCGCCACTTGGAGGGGCTTGCGGCCGACGGCCCCGCCTCTCACCGCTCCTTGGTGCGACTGAAGGCGCTGGCGCAGTTCCTCGCCCCGCGGACACAGAAGACCAGGAATCCGAAGGACGGTTCGCCGGTTTACAGCGACGTGCCGCGCCAGTTTCTGGTCTTCCAGCCCGATGCGGGCTCCGTCGCGGACCCTGAACAGTCTCCCTTCGCGGACGGAAAGGTAGCCGAGGTTGTCGGGAACCTGGAGACCGCGAAAGACGTGGCCTTCCGCATCCCGGGAATAACCAATCGTCTCGACAACTTTCAGGGTTTCACTCAGGGAGCCTTCGATCTGATGGCTGACCCGAAAGGGTTCGAGCGAACTGACGGCGCTGTGGTCAGTTGGCTGGGGTATGACACGCCAGAGCTAGGAGATTCGATCGACCCGGCGAAGGCCGAGGCAGGCGGGCGTGACCTCGGAGTCTTCCGGCGTGGAATCGACGTGAATCTGCGTCCTGACGTGACGACGGGGATATTCGCGCACAGTTACGGCACTCTGGTCACAAGTAAGGCGTTGCAGTACGGGATGGACGACGTCAACAAGGTTGTCTTCATGGGTAGCCCAGGGCTCGGCCCCAATATTCGCAGCATGGCAGATTTCGACATGCCGAATACGCAATTCTTCGCCATGCGTGCCCCCGAGGATGTGGTTTCTTATACCCAAGGTCACGGAGGCGACCCGGCGGATTTCCCGGATGCCATACGGTTGGGGACCAAGGGGGCGGTCGGTCATTCCGAGTACTACAAGTTGGGAAAGGGGGGTCTGGGAAATTTGAGGAGGGTCTTCGCCGGTGAGAACGACCAACTGGAGACCACCGACACCACCCTGGACGAGGAGATGATCGGCGCAACCGAAGTCCGCAGCCTCGTCGGATTTCTCCAGGAGCGCCTGACGCCGGACGAAGTCGCCCGTCTCGGTGGGGACATCGACCCGATCGCCCAGGGCATCGTCAGCGGACGGATGGGTTTCACCGACGCGGCGGGGCCCCTGTACGTGAGTCTCAAGGACCACGACCTCCTGGACAAAGTACCGCCCAGCGAGCTGTTCTCCGAGGTCACGTCGCTGGCGAGTGACGTCGCGGCGAAGGAGACCAACAAGAGGATGCTGGCGGGAGGTTCCTCGGAGGAGAAGGCGATCCTCTACGCGGGTGCCGCCAAGGCCGCCTCGTGGGGTCTGGCCGAGGTCGTCACCCAGCCTCTGGAGGTCGCCGCCAAGGGCACCCGCGCGGTCAACAACTGGACGCAGTTCGCGGAAGTCCTGGCTGAGGGCGACCTGAACACCGAAACCTGGAAGAAGTCCCTCGACAAGGGCTCTGACGCGGTGACCGCGACCATCGACCTGCTGAACCCCTTCTGACCCGCAGATCCCGCACGGCACGTCCCCTCCTCCTAGGTGAAAGATGCGCGCCCCATGCCACAGAAGCCGTCCAGTCCCGGCCCGTCCCAGCTCGCCGAAGCCGTCAGGCCGGTGATCGACTCGGTACTGCCCGGGGCCGAGGTGACCCTGATCAGTTCCCCCCTGTCCGTCCACGGCGTGGCTGTGACGGCCGTCAGCTCCGTGGACACGCGTACGGCCGACCAGCTCTACGACGCCTTCGCCTCCCGCCTGCGGGAGGACGGCTGGTCGGTGGACGAGCGGCCGAGGGCGGCGGACGAGCCGTATGTGGTGGCGGGCAAGGCCGGCCTGGGTGCCGCCGGCTTCAGTTGCCGACCGGGAGGCGTCTTCTTCAGCCTGCTGCCGGACAGCACCCGCGAGAGGCCGGCCGGGGTGGACCTGCCCAACGAGCGGGAAGCGGCACAGCGAGCGGTCGCCGCCGAGATCCGGGAGGCGATCGGGGCGGCCTTCCGTCGGCCCGTCCACCCGGACGACCTCTTCGGCGAGCCGGAACCCGGTTCTGTACGGGTAGCGGGATGGCCCCGGGGTGGGGACGGGCCGGACAATGAGGCAGCACTGGAAGCGAGTTCCGCGTATCTGCGAGCGCGTGGCTGGCAGGACCTCCCCGAGCCGACGGACAGCGACGACCGTTCCGTGAGCCTCTACCGGGAGGGAGTGAAGGGTGCCCGCCTTTACGCGGCCAACGGGCAGCTCATCTTCACCGGGGAGGTCAGGGGATGACGGCGACACGGACGCCCAGATTCCCGGGGCGGGCGACCTACCGGCAGGCGGCGGTGGTGCTCCTGGTCTCCGGCCTGCTGGCCGGGTGTGGTCTGGGAGAACCGGACCAGACCTACCAGCAGGCGTACGACGCGATGTATCCGGACGCGAAGGCGGCGACGGAAGCGGCTCTGCCCGGGGTGGAGGTGGAACAACTCACCCGGGACACTACGGAGTGCGGGGGGCTGGACGTCTCCGCGGACAAGGATGCCAGCAAGCTGAGCGCGTATGTGACGGTCGGCGGTGAGGTGGATGCCGACGACCGGCGCAGCCTCGCGGATCTGGTGCGAGCGGTGGGGGCGCGGCTGGTGGATCAGGGATGGAGGGCCCAGATTCCGGACCGTTCTGTCGTCGGCGGTGAATCGCCGGCGCCGGAGGGGGAGCTCGCCTTGACGGAGAACTCCGAGGAGGCCGCTGAGATGTCACTGCGGAAAGCGGATGTGCACGGTTGGGTGAACATCCGGGCCGATGTGGTGGAAGGGTTCGACTGGCGTGAGGTCACTACGTCCGTGGCTACGAAGTGCCTGCGCAACTCCGAGTGGAAGGAGGGCGAGGACCAAATCTGGTGACCGGCCGCTCGGTGGCGTTCTGGGGAGATTCTGGGGAGATGCGGGGCGCAGGGGGCTCGCGGAGGGCCCGTGCGCGGGGCTGCGGACCGGTCCAGGCAGGGTGCGGAAGTGGGCGTGACGAGGTTCCAGGGGCGGGCCGGGAACCGCCCGGCCCGTCTCCGGCGTGAAAAGCACCAGTCCGCCAGCCGGTCCTGAGGGCGGTTCAGCCCTTGAGGCGGGTCCGTCCGCTGCTGATACGGTGCGTTGGCCCGACGCGTGACCGTGCGCGGCGCGCCGGACCGCCAGGCAGGCGGGGAGCGGCGGACGACCGCAGGTGGTGTCGCCACCTCTGCGGGCCGGGCGGCACCGCGGTGCCATGACGACGGATTCTTGGGTACGGGGAGCGGCTGCGTGAAGATCCAGGAGCGTGTGGGTGGGGGCAACAACCGGGCCTCCGCACCGGCTCAGCCGGGTGCGGGGGAGCGGCTTCCGACCCCGCCCAGGGAGCGCAAGCCGGCCCTCGCGGCCCTCGCCGTCCTGCTCATCCTCGTAGGCGCCCTCGGCGCGACCGTGCTGGTGCTGCGCGCGGGCGACCGAATATCGGCGATCAAGATCGAGAAGGAGATCCCGGTCGGGGCCGCCGTCACCGACGACGCCGTGACCGAGGTCCTCGTCGCCGCCGACGAGTCGGTGCACTACGTCGAGTGGTCGCAGCTCGCCTCGCTCAAGAAGCTCAAGGCCAAGTACACGATCCCGAAGGGCGCCGTCGCCGTCGGGGAGATGTTCGCCGAGGGCACCGGGCTGCCCGAGGGCAAGGTCAACGTCGGCCTCTCCCTCAAGGAGGGCCAGTACCCGTCCGGGCTCAAGCCCGGTGACACCGTCACCGCGTACCGGGTGGGCGACGCCGCCGCCAAGTCGCGCAACGACGGCGCCCAGACCGGCTCCGGCTCGACGGCGGGCGCCCCGTTGGTCGAGAGCGCGCAGATCGCGCTGGTCAAGGAGGCCGAGGAGGGCACGGTCAGCTCCGGCACCCTGCCCGTCACGGTCACCGTGGACAAGGCTGTCGCCGGACCGCTCGCCCAGGCGGCCAACGCCGGTGAGGTGGCGCTGGTGCGTCTGCCCGCCGGCGGCGCCTCCGACGGCAACTGAGGGGGCCCGCCATGGCCTTGATCGCCCTCGCCGCCGACAAGGGCTCGCCCGGCGTCACCACCGCCGCCGTCGCGCTGTCCGCCGTCTGGCCGCGCCGTGTCCTGCTCGCCGAGACCGACCCGGCCGGCGGTGACCTGCTGTACCGCAGCGCCGCCGCCCACGGAGGCTCGCTCGACCCGAACACCGGGATGCTCTCCATCGCCGCCACCGCCCGGCGCGGCCTCGTCCCCGACCAGCTCTGGGACCACACCCAGCCGCTCTCCGGCGGACTCGACGTACTGGTCGGCATCGGCAGCGCCGAGCAGGCCGCCGGGCTCACCGGGCTGTGGCCCACGCTCGGCCAGTCCTTCGCCCAGCTCGGCGACTCCCCGCACGCCCCGGCCGACGTCATCGCCGACTGCGGCCGGATCAGCGGCGACACCGCCGCCGTCGAGCTCTTCCCGCACGCCCAGCTCGTGCTGCTCGTCTCGCGGACGACCCCGGAGGCGCTGGCGCGCGTACGGGACCGGGCGGGCCATCTCACGCAGCGGCTGCACGGCGGGCCGCGCGGGGCCGCGGGGATCACGACGCCGCTGATCGGGGTCGTGCTCGTCACCGACCCGGGCGGCTCGGCCAAGCTCGTCCACCAGGTCAACGACATGCTGGTGGCCGGGCAGACCGGCGCCCGCGTCGTCGGCACCCTCGCCGAGGACCCGGCCGGGGCCGACCAGCTCGCCGGGCGCCGCCGCGGCCGGCTCGACAAGTCGCTCCTCATCCGGTCCGCCCGGAAGATCAGCGCCGACCTGTACCAGCAGTTCGGCGCGGCCTGGAGCACCCCCGCCGCGGGGGCCGGGCGATGAGCGTCGACCACCAGCTCGTCAAGCGGTTCCGGCAGGACGCCGGTGACCGTATCGCCGAGCAGCGCCGCCTCGACCAGGTGTCCGGCGTCGCCGCGATGTCCGGCGAGGACGAGCGGCAGTACGCGCGCGCCGTCATCGCGCAGATCCTGGAGGAGTACGCCCGCGCGGAGATCAACGCCGGGCGCGCCCCGCTGGACGCGGAGACCGAGGAGCAGTACGCCGCCGCCGTGCACGCGGCGCTGTTCGGCGTCGGCCGGCTCCAGCCGCTGCTGGACGACCCCGACGTCGAGAACATCGACATCAACGGTGCCGACCAGGTCTTCGTCGGGTACGCCGACGGCCGCGAGGCCAAGGTCGACCCGGTCGCCGAGTCCGACGAGGAACTGGTCGAGCTGATCCAGATCCTCGGTGCCTACTCCGGTCTCTCCTCGCGTCCCTTCGACTCCGCCAACCCCCAGCTCGACCTGCGGCTGCCCGACGGCTCCCGGCTCTCCGCCGTCATGGACGTCACCCGCCGCCCGGCCCTGTCCATCCGCCGCGCGCGCATGGGCAAGGTCTTCATGTCGGACCTGGTGGGCAACGGCACCCTCACCCCCGAGGTCGGCCACTTCCTGGCCTGCGCCGTCCGCGCCCGGAAGAACATCATGATCGCCGGGGCGACCAACGCCGGAAAGACCACCCTGCTGCGGGCGCTCGCCAACGAGATCCCGCCCGCCGAACGCCTCATCACCGTCGAACGCGCCCTGGAACTGGGCCTCGACACCTTCCCCGACCTCCACCCCAACGTGGTCGCCTTCGAGGAGCGCCTGCCCAACTCCGAGGGCCAGGGCATGATCTCGATGGCCGAGCTGGTACGCCGCTCGCTGCGTATGAACCCTTCCCGGGTCATCGTCGGCGAGGTCCTCGGCGACGAGATCGTCACCATGCTCAACGCCATGTCGCAGGGCAACGACGGCTCGCTCTCCACCATCCACGCCAACAGCTCGCACGAGGTCTTCAACCGCATCTCGACCTACGCCCTCCAGGCCAGCGAGCGCCTCCCCATCGAGGCCAGCCAGATGCTCGTCGCGGGAGCCGTCAACTTCGTCGTCTTCATCCAGCGGCGCAACAACTACCAGACCGGCGGCCGGCTCCAGCGCATGGTGACCTCCGTCCGCGAGGTCAACGGCGTCGACGGACGGGTCCTGTCCAGCGAGATCTTCGCCGAGACCCCGGACGGACGCGTCGTCCCGCACGCCCCGATCGCCTGCCTCGACGACCTGGTGGCCTTCGGCTACCGGGGGAACTGGGCGTGAGCCGCATGAGTCATCCCCTGCACCTCGCCGCCGGCCCGCTCGACGGCATGGGCGGCCTCTTCTCCCTCCCCGTGCTGTACGCGCTGGGCTGCGGCCTCGCCGTCGGCGGCGGCCTCGCCCTGCTCGTCACGGCCATCCGGGGCCTGCCCGCAAAGCCCGAGCACGAGAAGGCCAAGGCCGGTGAACGCGCCGCCGAGCTGCTCCGGTTCGCCGGGCAGCGCGGCTCGCTCGCGGCCGGCGTCGGCCTGGTCGTGCTGCTGGTCACCCGCTGGGCGGTGGCCGGCCTCGCCGCGGGCGTCCTCGTCTTCTTCTGGGACAAGCTCTTCGGCGGTGCCGCCGAGGAGCGCGCCGCGATGCGCCGGGTGGAGGCGCTCGCCTCCTGGACCGAGTCGCTGCGCGACACCATCGCCGGCGCCGTCGGCCTCGAACAGGCCATACCCGCCTCGGCCCGCGCCGCCGCCCCCGTACTCCGTCCGCACCTGGACGCCCTCGTCGACCGGCTGCGTTCGCGCACGCCGCTGCCCGAGGCGCTCCAGCACCTCGCCGACGAGATCGACGACGCCTCCGCCGACATCATCGTCGCCGCGCTCATCCTCAACGCGCGTCTGCGCGGCCCCGGTCTGCGGCAGGTCCTCGGCGCGCTCGCCAAGTCGGCGCGCGAGGAGGTCGACATGCGCCAGCGCGTCATGGCGCAGCGCTCCTCGACCCGCCGCTCCGTACAGATCGTGGTCGCCGTCTCGGTCGCCTTCGTCCTCGGCCTCGCCGTCTTCAACCGGGACTTCGTCGCGCCGTACGGCACCCCCGTCGGCCAGGCCGTGCTCGCCTGCGTCTGCGGTCTCTTCGCGCTCGGCTTCTGGTGGCTGCGCAAGCTCTCCACCATCGAGACGCCGGAACGCTTCCTCGTCCGCGACCAGCCCGCCGTCCAGCAGTTCGTCCGGCCCCGCACCCCTGACGCGCCGGGCCAGGCCGCGCCCTACGGGGCCGCCCCCGAGCAGGAAGGGACGCGGCGATGAGCCTGACCACGCCGATCCTCATCGGCGCCGTCCTCGGCCTCGGCATCTACGCGCTGGTCCGCGCCCTGATGCCGGCCAAGTCCAGCCCCGTCGCCCAGGTCGCCCGTATCGACGCGCTCCGCGCCCGGGGCAGCGCGTACTCCTCGGGGCGCGGCACCGGCGACAGCACGGGCCGCCTCGACACGCTGCGCTCCAAGGTCGGTACGCGCGTCGCCGAGCTGTACTTCCAGCAGGGCTGGGAGCAGCGCTCGCTCCGCGCCGACCTCGCGGTCCTCGACCGGAGCTGGGAGAAGTTCCTCGCCACCAAGGTGCTGCTGGCGGGGGCGGGGCTGTTCTTCGGCCCGTTCCTCTTCGTCATCGTGTGGCGGCTCGGCTTCGGCTCCAGCCCGATCATCCCGGTGTGGATGGCGCTCGCCTTCGCCCTGGTCTTCTTCTTCCTGCCCGACCTGGAGGTCCGCCGGGACGCCGCCGACCGCCGCCGCGACCTGCGGCGGGTCATCGGCGCCTACCTCGACCTGGTCTCCATGAGCCTGGCGGGCGGGCGCGGCCTGCCCGAGGCGCTGATGGCGGCCGCCGAGGTCAGCGACGGCTGGGCCGCCAAGCGCATCCGCAACGCCCTCAACGACGCCCGGATCACCGGGCACAGCCAGTGGCAGGCCCTCGGCGAGCTGGGCGAGGAGCTGGGCATCGAGGAGCTGAAGGACCTGGCCGCCTCGCTGGCGCTGGTCGCCGACGACGGCGCCAAGGTGCGGGAGTCGCTGGCCTCCCGCGCGGAGACCATGCGGCACCGCGAGATGGCCGAGATCGAGGGCGCGGCGGGCGAGAAGTCCCAGTCCATGCTCGTCGCCCAGCTCCTGCTCTGCGCCGGCTTCCTGGTCTTCCTGATCTTCCCGGCCGCCATGCGTGTGTTCCAGGTCTGACCGGTACCCCGCACCCGACCCTTCGACCCCTTCGACCCCGTCGACCCCACCGAGAGGACTCGCCATGCGATTCGGACGGAGCTTCAGCCACCCCGCCGTCGACTTCCTGATCACCTTCCTCCAGGCGCGCGTCGAGCGCGCCCGTGACGAGGACACCGACCGCGGTGCCTCCGCGGTCGAGTGGGTCATCATCTCCGCCGTCGTCGTCGCCATCGTCGGCGTCGTCGCGGCCATCCTCAACGCCGCCCTCAGCGAGGGCGCCAACAAGGTGGGCGACTGCATCAAGGGCGCCGACGCGGGCAGCACCTGCTGATCCCGCTCACCGAGGGCATGCCCGCGAAGTCCCGCACGGTGCCCGGCACGCACTCTCGCCCTACCGGGCGAAAGCCCGAGTACGTCCAGTACGAGAGCTTCCGCCCGGCGCGCCGAGAGCGCGCACCGGGCACCGCGGACACCGCACAGGACTTTGCGGACACGCCCTGGCCCCGGACGCCCCGGGGTCCGGGCCGCGCGCCCGGCCCCCCTGCCCTCCATCCATGAGACCGCCTGTCCCAGGAGCCCCGAACCCGTGCAGCCCGTACCGAGAAGGCCAGGTCCCCGAGGGGGGCCGCACCGCGCCGTGCCCGCGCGCGGCTCGGCCCCGCGCCGGTTCGCCGCCTCGCGGCGGGCGGCGGCCAAGGGCTCGGGCGACAGCGGGATGACGGCGATCGAGTTCGTCTTCCTCACGCCGATCCTCTTCTTCATGATCTTCGCGACGGTCCAGTTCGCGCTGTACTTCTTCGCCGACCACGTCGCCCAGGCCGCCGCCCAGGCCGGGGCCCGCAAGGCCCGGGCCACCGCCGACGAGAACCCCGGGGGCTGGCGCGGGGAGGCCCGTACGGTCACCGACGCCTACATCCGGCAGCTCGGGCCGCAGCTCGTCGTCAGCCCGGACGTGACGATGCTCCAGCCCGAACCGAACACCGTGGGCGTGGAGATCACCGCCCGCATCCCCACCGTCTTCCCCGGGCTCGACCTCACCGTGCACGCGCGGTCCTCCGGCCCGGTCGAGCGCTTCGTCGAGGAGGGCGGCTGATGACTCCGCCGGCACCTACGGCGCGTACGAGGCGCCTGGCCTCCCTGGTACGGGACCGCCGGGCCAGGCTCCTCGGCCGCCCCGGGACCTCCCGGCCCGCCGCCGACGCGGGGATCTCCACCATCGAGGTGGTCATCCTCGCCCCGGTGATGATCCTCTTCATCCTCGTCCTGGTCGCCTTCGGCCAACTGGTCGACGGACGCGGCGCGCTGGACGGCGCCGCCCGGGACGCCGCCCGCGCCGGGTCGATCCAGAAGGACCACGGCACCGCCCTCGCCGAGGCCCGCCGGGCCGCCGAGGCCAATCTCGCCGGCGTCTGCACCGGCCCGGTCAGCGTCCGCCAGACCAGCGCCGGATTCGAGCCGGACACCCTGTTCACCGTCGAGGTCAGCTGCCAGATCCGGGGCCTCGCCATGATCGGCGTGAACGTCCCCACCACGCTCACGGCGAGCTTCAGCTCGCCCCTGGACCCGTTCCGGAGGACGGCGTGACGATCCCCGAGCGGCTGCGGGCCGCCGCAGACCGGCGCCGGCCCGACGACCGGGGCTCCGGCGCCGGGGCGGTCATCATCTTCGCCCTCGTCTTCCTCGCCCTGGCCGCCTTCGTCATCGACGGCGGACTCTCCATCTCCCAGCGCGAACGCGCCGCCGACATCGCCGAACAGGCCGCGCGCTACGCCGCCCAGGACATCGACCGCGAAGCCCTCTACGAGGACGAGGGCGGCCCCGCCCCCATCAACTACGCCAACTGCGGCACGCGCGTGCGCCAGTTCGCCGCCGAGATGGGCATGAACGGCGCCGACATCGCGGCCAGCGGCTGCGTGGCCGCCTCCGTCGACCAGGTCGAGGTGGAGATCCAGCTCACCTACGACCCCGTCTTCACCGGCATGTTCTACGGCGGAGCCGTCACCGTGAAGGGGCGCTCGGTGGCCGAGAACGCCGTCGGCTGAGGCTCGCCTCCCGGCCGGGGCCGGGATCGGCCGGGCTCCGTCCCGACCCGCGCCCCCTCGACCGTTCCGGTCGAAGACGGCCTCAATCGCCGGCCGGGCTGCGAGGGGCGCGGTTCGGGACGTTGGTGAGGAGGTGCCCCGGCCCGGCCCCGCCCGACCCAGCGGGGAACGAACCGCGAACCCCGACAGCCCGGCCGGCGATTGAGGCCGATCAGTGACCGGCGCGGTCGGCAGGGGCGTGGGCAGAAGACGAGCCCAGCCACGGATGCCCCCGGCAGGGAACCGCCGCCCCCGGTTCCCGGTCCCTAAGGACAGGGGGCCCGCAGCCCGAGCGGGAACGCCGCGGGTCCCGGCCCGCATCCCTTCGACAGGGTCATGCCGACTAAGTAGGCTCAGGCCAAACCCACCCGACCCCGTACGGCAGGCGGCCCAGGCCGCCCCCGTACCCGTCCACAGGACTGTGCCCATGGCCCGCCGCACCCCCCACCGCTCGACGCGTTCGACGCGACAGCCGCAGCCCCAGCCGCTGCCCCGCACGCGGCGGACCTTCGGCGACTTCGCCAAGGCGGTACTCGCCTTCCTGGCGCTGGCCGTGCTCGTGATCGGCGTGCCGCTCGCCCTGGCCTCCGTGATCGGCTGGCCGCTGCCGACCGAGGCGCCCTCGCTGGACATGCTCCAGCAGGAGATCACCGTGGACACGTTCGTGGACGTGCTGGCGGTCGTGGTGTGGTTCGCCTGGGCGCAGTTCACCGCCTGCGTGCTGGTCGAGGTGAAGGCGGCGCTCTCCGGCGTGGGGCTGCCCTCCCGGGTGCCGGGCGCCGGGCCGAGCCAGGTGCTGGCGCGTCAGCTCGTCGCCGCCGTCCTGCTGCTCGGAGCCACCGCCGCCAGCTTCTCGCCGGGGCTCAGCCAGCTCGGCCAGCAGCTCGAAGGGCACCAGCAGCCCGCGGCCGCCGCCGCGCAGCAGACCCCGGGCCTCTTCGGGCAGGACCGGGCCGCCGCCGACTCGGCCGCCTCGGCCGTCGCCGAACAGGCGGGTGCCCAGGCCGAGCAGGCCGCCGCCAAGCACGGCGCGGCCAAGGGCGACACGAAGTACTACCGCATCCAGCCGCCCGAGGGCCGCCACCACGACTCGCTCTGGGAGATATCGGAGCGTCACCTCGGCGACGGCCGCCGCTACCACGAGATCTACCAGCTCAACAAGGACCGCGTGCAGCCCGACGGTTCGCGGCTCTCCGAGGCCAGCCTCATCCGGCCGGGCTGGATCATGGAGATGCCCGCCGACGCCACCGGCGGCGAACTGGTCGAGATGCCCGACGAGGCCCCCAAGGTCTCCGAGGAGGTCCGCGAGCAGATCACCGAGTACGCCAAGTCCGGGGAGGCCGGCGCCGGGGGCGGCTCCGCCGCGCAGGAGCAGAAGCCGGGCGCGGGCGACAAGGACCGTGACACCCAGCAGATCTCCGTTCCCGCCGAACGCCCCGACGAGTCGCCGCAGGTGGCCGCCCCGGCCGCCGAGGGCCTCTCCTTCGGCCTGCCGGAGGCCCTGATCACCGCGCCACTGCTGGCCGCCGGTCTCCTCGGCGCCCTCGGCCGGCGCCGCCGGGCCGCCCTGTGGCAGTCGGCGATGAGCGCCGTCGGCGGCCGGCGTGGCATGGAGCCGCCGGTTCCGGCCGGGTCCGCCGCCGACCTCCAGGACGCCCTGCTGATCGGCGCCGACCCCGAGGGCGTACGCCTCCTGGACCGCTCCCTGCGCGGCCTCGCCGCCTCGCTCGCCGACGAGTCGCGCCCGCTGCCCACCGTCTACGCGGCCTGGCTCAGCGACGGGGACCTGCACCTCCAGCTCGCCCAGCCCGCCGGGGAGCCGCCCGCGCCGTGGCAGACCGGGCAGGACGAGACGTTCTGGATGCTCGCCCGCGCCGACGGCGAGCGGTACGAGGAGAGCGAGGTGGCCGCGCCCTTCCCCGGCCTCGTCTCGCTCGGCACCCTCGACGACTCGCGGCTCCTGCTCAACCTGGAGGCCGTCCCCGGCCTCGTCTCGCTGAGCGGCGCCGCCGCCGACCGGGACGCCGTCCTCGCCTCGGTCGCCGCCGAACTGGCCACCAGCGGCTGGTCGGACCGGATGACCGTCACCCTGGTCGGCTTCGGTGAGGAGCTGACCGCCATCGCCCCGACCCGGCTGCGCCACCTCGACGGGGTCCCCGCGCTGCTGGAGACGATGGAGGCCGAGACCCGCCAGCGGCGCGGCGCACTCGGCACCGCCGGCCACGACTCGGTCCTCACCGGCCGCACCGGCCCGGCCCAGCACACCCGCTGGGCCCCGCACCTGGTCCTGCTGGCCGCCGAGCCCACCGCCGATGAGGCCACCCGCCTCGCCGAACTGGCCGCCGACGCCCCGCGCCTCGGCTTCGGCTACCTCGTCGGCACCGAGAGCGGTGAACTGCCCGGCGCCGCCTGGGAGATGGAGATCACCCCGGAGGGCCGCCTGCTCGCCCCGCTGCTCGGCCTGGAGCTGGACGCCCAGCGCGTCGAGGCCGCCGAACAGCGCGCCCTGGTCGACCTGTTCACCACCGCCGACCCGGACCACGAGCCGGAGCCGGGCGCCGCCCCGCCGCCCTTCCTGGTCGACGTCAGCGAGCAGGGCCGCCCGGCCGTCTACGCCCGCATGGTCGGCCCGTACGAGATCATCGGCATCGACGCGCCCGACGGCTCCCGCTCCGTCCTGCTCCACGAGGCGCTGGCCCAGCTCCTGCTGCACCGCGAGGGCGTCCACGTACGCGTCCTCGCCTCGGCGCTCTGGCCGCGCGGCGTCACCGAGGACGTGCGGGACGCCCTGGTGGACCGGCTGCGCGACTGGCTCGGCACCGACGAGGACGGCACGCCCCGCCTGACCACCGACGAGGCGGGCCGCCTCCACCTGGCCAAGTCCGTCGTCTCCGACCTCGACGTGCTCCGCTCGCTCTACCACGAGGCCACCCAGGGCCGCGGCGCCACCGACCGCGCGGTACGCGGCCGGGCCCTCACCGACGCCCTCGGCCTGGTCCGCGGCCCGCTCCTCGCCGACCGGCCCGAGGGACGGTACGGCTGGCTCGCGCACGAGATCGTCGACGCCCAGCTCCCGCTCCTCGTCGCCGACATCGGTCTCGCCCTCTCCGCCTTCCACCTGGAGAAGGAACGCGCCGGCAAGGCCATCGAGGCGCTGGAGCGCGCCCTGTCCACCGCCCCCGACGACGAGCGCCTCTGGAACGAACTGCTCCGCGCCACCCACGCGAGCGGCGACACCGAGGCCCTCGCCCGCCGCGCCGCCGACCTGGTGGCCCGCAGCGGTGCCCGGGGCCTGCCCCCGCGCACCGAGGCCCTCCTCGACGAGCTGCTCCCGGCCTGGCGCGACACCGCGTCCGCCGCCGGGTGACCGGCCCCCTCTGGCTCGCCCCGCTCGCCGCCCTCTGGGGCGCGGGCTGGGGCGCGCTGCTGCCCCGCGCCGCGTACCGCTTCGCCGCCCCGGCGGGCGAGGAGTGGCACACCGCCTGCCCGGAGGGCCATCCGCTCGGCGGCTGGCTGGGCGGGCCCGACTGCCCCGACTGCCGTACGCCGTTGGGCCGTCGCGCGCTGCCCGTACTCCTGACCGCCGCCCTCTGCGCCGCCCTCGCCCTCGCCACCGGGCCGCGCCCCGAACTGGCCGTCTGGCTGCTCGCCGCCCCCGTCGGCCTGCTCCTCGCCGTGGTCGACCTGCGCGTCATGCGGCTGCCCGACCCGCTGACCCTGCCGCTCGCCGCCGGGGTCCTCGCCCTGCTGGGGGTGGCCGCCGCCCTGCCCGGCGCCGCCGGCTCCTGGCTCGGCGCCCTGTACGGCCTGCTCGCCCTCGGCGGCGGTGCCTTCGTCCTCTTCCTGATCAACCCGGACGGCTTCGCCTTCGGCGACGTGAAACTCTGCCTCGCCCTCGGCGCCGCCCTCGGCTGGTACGGCCTCGGCGCCGTCTTCCTCGGCGCCTTCGCGGGGCTGCTCGTCGGGGCCGTTCACGGCCTCTTCCTCGTCCTGGCGAGGGGCGCGGGCCGCCGCACCGCCTTCGCCTTCGGCCCGAGCCTGCTGGCCGGCGCGTACGGCGTGCTGCTGGTCGCGGGGGCGGCTGCCGCCTGAGCCGGGCGGCTGCCTGAGCCGGGCGGCCGCCGCCCGGAAGCGCCAGGTCGCCTTCGGCCGGAGTCGCCGGCCCGCCCACGAGAGGGTCGGAGAGGCCGCGCCGCGCGCGGGCCCTCCGCCGGAACTCCGCGTAAGGCGCCGCCCATGCACGTCGTCCCCGGGCTCGACGTCCTCTCCCTCGGCATCCCGGTGGTGCCGGTCAGCACCCGCATCGAGAACGGCACGGCCGACCTCGCACCGATCTCCTCCGCCTGGTGGCTCGGCCAGTACGCCGTGCTCGGCCTCGGCGACGCCGCCCGGACCACCGCCGACCTGCCGCGCGAGCGCGAGTGTGTCCTCAGCCTCCCCACACCCGAGCCGGCCGACGCGGTCGACCGCCTCGCCCTCACCACCGGCAGACCCGACGTCCCGCGGAGGAGGGCGAACAGGGCCACCGGTACGAGCCGGAGAAGTGCGCGGCCGCGCACCTGACCGAGCAGCCCTCCGAGCTGGTCCGCGCCCCGCGCGTCGCCGAGTGCCCGGTCCCGCCGGAGTGCCGGGTCGTCGCGGCCCACCGCCTGGGCGGCCCCGGCGCGCACGCCACCGCCTTCCAGGCCGAGGCCCCGCGCACCCATGTGGAGGAGGGCCTGGTCACCCCGGGCACGCACCACGTGGACCCGGACGGCTGGGACCCGCTGATCATGAAGTTCTGCGAGTTCCACGGCGGCGGCCACCGGCTGCGCCCCTCGCGGCCGGCGGACGGCCGGAACACGCCCCACCAGCGCCCCGGAGGCGAGCGAACCGCACGAACGGGTACGGCGTAGT
The DNA here is from genome assembly GCF_011170125.1 of Streptomyces diastaticus subsp. diastaticus. Taxonomy (NCBI): domain Bacteria; kingdom Bacillati; phylum Actinomycetota; class Actinomycetes; order Kitasatosporales; family Streptomycetaceae; genus Streptomyces; species Streptomyces diastaticus. The sequence goes on from NZ_BLLN01000002.1 coordinate 1,393,841, forward strand.
CTGAGGTGGACAGGTAATCCCCCCGCGCCGAGAGGTGTCAGCCGCGTGACCGAGAAGGCCGACCTCCAGTCCGTCCTCGACCGTGCCGCGGCGGGCGGCCGCATCACCCCCGAGGAGGCGGTGGCGCTCTACCGGGACGCCCCGCTGCACGCCCTCGGTGCCGCCGCCGACGCCGTACGCCGCCGCCGGTACGCCGGTACGGAGCACATCGCGACGTACATCATCGAGCGGAACATCAACTACACCAACGTCTGCGTCACCGCCTGCCGCTTCTGCGCGTTCTACGCCGCGCCGAAGGACACGGCGAAGGGCTGGACCCGCGACCTCGACGACATCCTGCGCCGCTGCGCGGAGACGATCGAGCTGGGCGGCACGCAGATCATGTTCCAGGGCGGCCACCACCCGGACTTCGGCGTGGAGTACTACGAGGAGCACTTCTCCGCGATCAAGAAGGAGTTCCCGGAGCTGGTGATCCACTCGCTCGGTGCCTCCGAGGTCGAGCACATGGCGCGGATCTCCAAGACCACCGTCGAGGACGCCGTCGAGCGCATCCACGCGGCCGGTCTGGACTCCTTCGCCGGCGCCGGCGCCGAGCTGCTGCCGGCCCGCCCCCGCAAGGCCATCGCCCCGCTGAAGGAGTCGGGCGAGCGCTGGCTGGAGATCATGGAGACGGCCCACCGGCTGGGCGTCGAGTCGACCTCCACCATGCTCATGGGCACCGGCGAGACCAACGCCGAGCGCATCGAGCACCTGCGGATGATCCGCGACTCGCAGGACCGGACCGGCGGCTTCCGCGCCTTCATCCCGTACACGTACCAGCCGGAGAACAACCACCTGAAGGGGCGCACGCAGGCGACCCTCTTCGAGTACCTGCGGATGATCGCCATCGCGCGGCTCTTCCTCGACAACGTGGCGCACATCCAGGGCTCCTGGCTGACCACCGGCAAGGAGGTCGGCCAGCTCTCGCTGCACTACGGCGCCGACGACCTCGGGTCGATCATGCTGGAGGAGAACGTGGTCTCCTCGGCCGGTGCCAAGCACCGCTCCAACCGCCTGGAGATCATCGACCTGATCCGCAAGGCCGGCCGCGTCCCCGCCCAGCGAGCCACCACCTACGAGCACCTCGTCGTCCACGACGACCCGGCGAACGACCCCGTCGACGACCGTGTGGCCTCGCACATCTCCTCCATCGCCATCGACGGCGGCACGGCCCACCCCGAACTGAAGCTGCTCGCCCCCAACTGACCGGGCCGCTCCCCGTGCTGACCCTCCACACCGCCCCGCTGCTGCTGCCGCCCGGCGCCGGCCCGCTGCCGGACGGCGCCGTCCTGGTCCAGGGCGAGGCGGTGCTGGCCGTCGGCCCCCGCGCGGAACTGGCCGCCGCCCACCCCGGCGCCCGCACCCGCGCCTGGCCCGGCCTGCTCACCACCGGCCTCACCCACGCCCGGGCCGTCCCCCTGCTGGAGTCGGCCTACCACCCGGACCCGCGCGAGTACGACCTGCTCGGCGACGCCCCGCTCACCGGGGACGTCCTCGCCCGCCTCGCCCCCGACCGGACCCGCTGGGCGGGCAGCGCCCGGCGCGGCGTCCAGCGGCTGCTGCGGCACGGGGTGACCAGGGTGGCCGGGACGTTCACCGACCCGGCCGTGCGGTCGGCGCTGGCGCGGGCCGGAGTCACCGTTGTCGGCCCCCGCGCGGCCCTTGGCGAGGGCGTGCCGTCCTTCGACCCCTTCGCGGGCGGCCACGACGCCCTGTCCGGCGTACCGCTCGTCCCCGGCGTCCGGGCCGACCTCGCCGCCTTCGACGTGCCGGACGCCGCCGCCCTGCGGGACGGGGGAGCCGCCGCCTGCGTGGCGACGGTGCTGGCCGGGCGGCTGGTGCACCGGGCCCGCTGACCGGGCGAGGGCGCGCCGGGGCGGCCCGGCCCCGGCACGCGGGACGGCCGGAGGCACAATGGCGGGGTGACGCGTGCATCTCTGGACAAGCAGCCGCAGGAAGTCGCCTCGATGTTCGATGACGTGGCGGCCCATTACGACCTGACCAACGACGTGCTGTCGCTGGGCCAGGCCCGGTTGTGGCGGAAGGAGGTGGCCCGCGCCGTCGACGCCCGGCCCGCGCAGAAGATCCTCGACCTGGCGGCCGGTACGGCGACCTCCTCGCAGCCCTTCGCCCGCGCCGGGGCGTACGTGGTGCCGTGCGACTTCTCGCTGGGCATGCTGCGGGTCGGCAAGAGCCGCCACCCGTGGATGCCGTTCACCGCCGGTGACGCGATGCGGCTGCCGTTCCGCGACGACACCTTCGACGCGGTGACGATCTCCTTCGGGCTGCGCAACGTCCAGGACACCTCCGCCGCCCTCGCCGAGCTGTACCGGGTGACCAAGCCCGGTGGCCGGGTCGTGATCTGCGAGTTCTCCCAGCCGACCTGGGCGCCGTTCCGCTCGCTCTACACCGAGTACCTGATGCGCGCCCTGCCGCCGGTGGCCCGCGCCGTCTCCTCCAACCCGGACGCCTACGTCTACCTCGCGGAGTCCATCCGGGCCTGGCCCGACCAGCCCGCGCTGGCCGCCCTGCTCCAGAAGGCCGGCTGGTCCAAGGTCGCCTGGCGCGACCTGACCGGGGGGATCGTCGCCCTGCACCGGGGCTACAAGGCCGCCTGAGCCCGCCTTCTCCGTCGTGGTGCCGGGCTGGTGGCCGCGCCGGCCACCCATCGGCCTCAAGCGCCGGCCGGGCTGTCGGGAGCGCGGTTCCGCCGGTCCGTGGGCGCGGCCCCGCCCGACCCAGCCGGCGCACGCACCGCTCACCCCTCGCAGCCCGGCCGGAGCCGACGCCGACTTCTCCAGCCCGGCCGGCGCTTGAGGCCAAGGCCGGGCGGCCGCAGCCCCCGGCCTCCCGTCAGAGCTTGAGCCGGTAGCAGTGGGCGGCCCGGCCCGACGGCGTACGGAACTCCTCGGGCCCGCCCATCCCGAGCCGCCGAGCCACCGCCGAGGAGCGATGGTTGGCCGCGTCCACCAGGGCCACGACCTCCTCGACCCCGGCGGCCCGCACCCGCTCCAGCGTCTCGCGGGCCGCGGCGGTCACGTACCCCCGGCCCCACGCGGACCGCGTCAGCCTCCAGCCGATCTCGATCCGCCCCACAGCCGGGCTCCAGTCGTGCGGCCAGGGCTGGGCACCGGTGAAGCCCAGCACCTCACCCCGGGCGTCGGTCAGCGTCCAGAAGCAGAAGCCGTGTTCGGCGTCGTGGCGGCGCTGGCGGGCGGTCATCTCCTCGTAGACGGAACGCTCGGCGGGCCTTCCGCCGAGGAACTCCATGACCTCGGGGTCGTCGAACACCCGGTGCCAGGCGTAGGCGTCCTCCTCGGTGGGGACGCGCAGGCCGATCGCGGGCGGAGGGTTGGTCATCTTCGGTGCGGCCCTTCAGTTCGGTGACAGGTACCGCTGCATAGACTGCACCTGTCCCGTGCCGCACGGCACCCGATAACCCAGTCCCGGGGAGAGCCAGCAGTGAACGAGCCCCGCACCGAACAGACCGCGGATGTCATCGTCGTCGGCGCCGGGCCGGCCGGCTCGACGACCGCCTACCACCTGGCCAAGGCCGGACTCGACGTCCTGCTCCTGGAGAAGACGGCCTTCCCGCGCGAGAAGGTCTGCGGTGACGGCCTCACCCCGCGCGCCACCAAGCAGCTGGTGGCGATGGGCATCGACATCTCCGAAGAGGCCGGCTGGTTGCGGAACAAGGGCCTGCGCATCATCGGCGGCGGCCACCGCCTCCAGCTCGACTGGCCGGATCTCGCCTCCTTCCCGGACTACGGACTGGTCCGCAAGCGCGACGACTTCGACGAGCAGCTCGCCCACCAGGCCCAGAAGGCCGGCGCCCGCCTCCACGAGCGGTGCAACGTCGGCGCCCCCGTCACCGACCCGCGCACCGGCCGCATCGTCGGCGTCGAGGCCAAGCTCGGCGTGGAGAAGACCCCGGTCACCTTCCACGCCCCGCTGGTCGTCGCCGCCGACGGCAACTCCACCCGCCTCTCCCTCGCCATGGGCCTGCACCGCCGCGAGGACCGGCCGATGGGTGTCGCCGTCCGCACGTACTTCACCTCGCCCCGGCACGACGACGACTACCTGGAGTCCTGGCTGGAGCTGTGGGACAAGCGCGGCCCCGGCCCGGACCGGCTGCTGCCGGGCTACGGCTGGGTCTTCGGCATGGGCGACGGCACCTCCAACGTCGGCCTCGGCGTCCTCAACACCTCCGCCTCCTTCAAGGAGCTGGACTGGCGCGAGGTGCTGAAGGCGTGGACCGCCTCCATGCCCGAGGAGTGGGGCTACACCGAGGAGAACATGACGGGCCCGATCCGCGGCGCCGCCCTCCCGATGGCCTTCAACCGCCAGCCGCACTACACCAAGGGCCTGCTCCTGGTCGGCGACGCGGGCGGCCTGGTCAACCCGTTCAACGGCGAGGGCATCGCCTACGCCATGGAGTCCGGGCAGATCGCGGCCGACGTCATCGTCCAGGCCCACGCCCGCACCACCCCGGCCCAGCGCGAGCGCGCCCTCCTCGGCTACCCCAAGGTCCTCAAGGAGACCTACGGCGGCTACTACTCCCTGGGCCGCGCCTTCGTGAAGCTCATCGGCAACCCGAAGGTCATGAAGCTCGCCACCGAACGCGGCCTGACCCACCCGGTGCTGATGCGCTTCACCCTGAAGATGCTGGCCAACCTCACCGACCCCACCGGCGGCGACGCGATGGACCGCGTCATCAACGGCCTGACCAAGGTCGCGCCGAAGGCGTAGCCGCGGTGCGGGGCGACCCGCACACACAGCGGAAGGCCCGCCTCCCCTCGGGGAGGCGGGCCCTCGCGCGTTCTGGGGACGGGGGTACTGCTAGCTCACAGGACGCGGACCGCGCCGTCGGCCGGGTAGCCGGAGAGGTCCTGGATGACGACGCCCTTGCCGGGGTTGGCGGCGTCGAGGTACTGGCCGTTCCCGATGTACACACCGGTGTGGTAAGCCGAGCCCTGGCCACCCCAGTAGAGGATGTCGCCGACCTGGAGGTTGGAGGTGCCGACCTGGGTGCCGGCGGTCGACTGCTCCTGCGAGGTGCGCGGGAGGTCCACGCCGACCTGCTTGAAGGCGGCCTGGACGAGGCCGGAGCAGTCCCAGGAGTTGGGGCCGGTGCCGCCCATGACGTAGGCGTCGCCGACCTGCGCCTGGAGGAAGCTGATGACCGAGGCGACGGAGCCGCTGGCCGGGGCCGGGGCACTCTGGGCCGGGGCGGCGGCGGTGGAGCCGGAGGAGGACGTGGCGGCGGCGGTCTGCACGCCGGACAGGTCGGTGCGCTCGGCGCCGCGTGCGGCACGCTCGGCGGCGGCGCGCTCCTCGGCCGCCTTCTTCTCGGCGGCGGCCTCGGCCTTCCTCTCGGCCGCCTTCTGCGCCTTCTTGGCGTCCTTCACGGCCTTCTCGGCCGCGGTCTGCTGCTCGGCGCGGTACTGGTAGGCGTCGGCGGCCTGCTGCGTCGCCTCGGCGGACAGGGCCGCCTTCGAGGTGAGGGCCGCGGTCAGCGTGGGCATCTCGACGGTCTCGGTGACCGGTTCGGCGGCCGTGGCGGCGTTGGCGCTGCCGGCGACCGCGATGGTGCTGAGGACTCCACCGGCGACTCCGGCCCGCAGCGCCATGGTCGACGTGCTGCGGCGGCGGGGCTTCCGGTGGCTGCGTATGGGAGCGGAGTGGGACATGGGACAAGCGCTATCAGGGCCGTCCGGTTACCCACAAGAAACGTGGGGTGCGCCACAGCTGTCCGTTTTGCCCGCCGAACGGGCGGCGCACGGCCCCTTATTGACGCCACAACGGGCAAATCGGGCCGTCGTGATCATGCGTGTGATCACTGGTTTTCCGCGTTACGCCCGAATTGCCCACGGCATACCACCGCAGCGGGTCGTTGGCCAAGCCCCGGATTCGGCCGTCGGCGGCGACGTGGCGCAGGTCACGGAACGGTCACCGCGTCAGTTGCGTCCCGCGCGCTCGTGAACGCGTGCACGTGCCGCGGCGGGGAGGGGCTCCGGCCCCCCGTGGGGGCCCCCGTGGGGGTGCGGTGGCGATGAGTCCGCTTTCCGCCGGTCCGTCCCGGCCGGCCCGCGGGTCGGCCGGAGTTCCCGACTCCACTTGCGTGGGTCCGCGGAGGCGGCCTGTCCCTATATCAAGCCGTGACGTCCATCGCAAAGTTGCTCCGCGCGGATGATCTTGCTAGCGAAACCGCCTCTCACCTGCTCCGATGATCGAAGATGTCACCTCTGGTGATCACTCGGGTGCTTCGCGTGTGAAGATCACCGCTCATCCGACTTCATGATCCTTCGTCAGGTGGTGGAGATCACAAAGACGTTGGTGACCCCCGTGTCGCAGATCACAGGGCGGCAGGCATAGGATGCGGGGCAGTTGGGCTTGTGAACTGCCTCACATGTTCGCGATCTTCGTGGGCACGTCAGGTGGATCAGGCGGAATCGCCGAGCGGCCCACGTCGCCGAATGCAGTCAGTGCCGACTGAGAGGAGCGAGGAGCGGTGAACGCGTATGCGCCCATCCTCGTACTGGGAGCCCTGGGGGCGGCCTTCGCGGTCTTCTCCGTGGTCATGGCCACCCTGATCGGACCGAAGCGGTACAACCGGGCCAAGCTCGAAGCCTACGAATGCGGCATCGAGCCGACCCCGACTCCGGCCGGCGGTGGGCGATTTCCCATCAAGTACTACCTGACGGCGATGCTCTTCATCGTCTTCGACATCGAGATCGTCTTCCTTTACCCCTGGGCCGTGAGCTTCGACGCCCTGGGGCTTTTCGGGCTCGTCGAGATGCTCCTCTTCGTGCTCACCGTCTTCGTCGCCTACGCCTACGTCTGGCGCCGCGGCGGCCTGGAATGGGACTGAACCGCACGCCCACGAGGGATCACGAGGGATAGAGGGGTCTGAGAGCCACCCATGGGACTCGAAGAGAAACTTCCGAGCGGCTTCCTGCTCACCACCGTCGAACAGGCAGCGGGCTGGGTACGCAAGTCGTCCATGTTCCCGGCCACGTTCGGCCTCGCCTGCTGCGCCATCGAGATGATGACGACCGGCGCCGGCCGCTACGACCTGGCCCGGTTCGGCATGGAGGTCTTCCGCGGCTCGCCCCGGCAGGCGGATCTGATGATCGTCGCCGGGCGGGTCAGCCAGAAGATGGCACCCGTACTGCGCCAGGTCTACGACCAGATGCCCAACCCCAAGTGGGTCATCTCCATGGGCGTCTGCGCGTCCTCGGGCGGCATGTTCAACAACTACGCGATCGTCCAGGGCGTCGACCACATCGTCCCCGTCGACATCTACCTCCCGGGCTGCCCGCCGCGACCCGAGATGCTCGTCGACGCGATCGTCAAACTCCACCAGAAGGTGCAGAGCTCCAAGCTCGGCGTCAACAGGGAGGAGGCGGCCCGCGAGGCGGAGGAAGCCGCCCTCAAGGCGCTGCCCACCATCGAGATGAAGGGGCTGCTGCGGTGAGCGACAACCACCAGGAGCCCGAGGAGCGGCGCGAGGACTCCGCCCTCCCGGCCGCCCGCCGCGGGAACGACGACGTCATCGGCGTCCGCCGGGGCATGTTCGGCGCCAAGGACACCGGCGACACCAGCGGGTACGGCGGCCTCGTCCGCACCGTCGCGCTGCCCGGCCCGGCCACCCGGCCCTACGGCGGCCCGCGTGCGCGCGAGGGGTACGGCGTCTTCGACGAGATCGCCGACGAGCTGGAAGGCGCCCTCGACGAGCAGGGCCTGCTGCCGGAGAACGCCATCGACCGCACCGTGGTCGACCGCGGCGAACTCACCTTCCACATCGAGCGCGAGCACCTGCTGCGCGTCGCCCGCACCCTGCGCGACGACCCGGCGCTCCGGTTCGAGCTGTGCACCGGGGTCAGTGCCGTGCACTACCCCGAGGACAAGGGACGCGAGCTGCACGCCGTCTACCACCTGCGCTCGATCACCCACAACCGGCTGATCCGGCTGGAGGTCTCGGCCCCCGACGCCGACCCGCACGTCCCCTCGCTGGTCTCCGTCTACCCGACCAACGACTGGCACGAGCGCGAGGCCTACGACTTCTTCGGCCTCATCTTCGACGGTCACCCCGCGCTGACCCGGCTGATGATGCCCGACGACTGGCAGGGCCACCCGCAGCGCAAGGACTACCCGCTCGGCGGCATCGCCGTCGAGTACAAGGGCGCCCAGATCCCGGCACCCGACCAGCGGAGGTCGTACAGCTGATGAGCACTTCCCACCCCCGGCAGGAGGCCGGGCACGCAGCCACCGCCGAGGAGGACGCGGTCGGCTACTCGGCCGGGCGCGAGACCACCGAGGGCACCGTCTACACGGTGACCGGCGGCGACTGGGACGAGATCGCCGAGGCCGCGGCCAAGTCCGACGACGAGCGCATCATCGTCAACATGGGCCCCCAGCACCCGTCCACCCACGGCGTGCTGCGGCTGATCCTGGAGATCGACGGCGAGACCGTCACCGAGGCCCGCTGCGGAATCGGTTACCTGCACACCGGCATCGAGAAGAACCTCGAGTACCGGACCTGGACGCAGGGCACCACATTCGTCACCCGCATGGACTACCTGACGCCCTTCTACAACGAGGCGGCCTACTGCCTCGGCGTGGAGAAGCTCCTCGGCATCGAGGACCAGGTGCCCGACCGCGCCTCCGTGATCCGCGTCCTGCTGATGGAGCTCAACCGGCTCTCCTCGCACCTGGTGGCCATCGCCACCGGCGGCATGGAGCTCGGCGCCACCACGATCATGATCTACGGCTTCCGCGACCGCGAAGTGGTCCTGGACATCTTCGAGCTGATCACCGGCCTGCGGATGAACCACGCGTTCATCCGCCCCGGCGGCCTCGCCCAGGACCTCCCGGCCGGCTCCCTCGACCAGGTCCGCGAGGCGGTCAGGACGCTCCGCCAGAACATCGACGAGTACGACAAACTCGCCACCGGGAACCCGGTGTTCCAGGGCCGCATGAAGGGCATCGGGCACCTCGACCTGGCCGGCTGCATGGCGCTCGGCATCACCGGGCCCGTGCTGCGCTCCACCGGCCTCCCGCACGACCTGCGCAAGACCGACCCGTACTGCGGCTACGAGACGTACGACTTCGAGGTGCCGACCGCCGACACCTGCGACTCCTACGGCCGGTTCCTCATCCGGCTCGCCGAGATGCGCGAGTCGCTGAAGATCGTCGAGCAGTGCCTCGACCGCCTCCGCGAGCCCGGCGAGGTCATGGTCTCCGACAAGAAGATCGCCTGGCCCGCGCAGCTCGCCCTCGGCCCCGACGGCCTCGGCAACTCCCTCGACCACATCAAGAAGATCATGGGCACCTCGATGGAGTCCCTGATCCACCACTTCAAGCTGGTCACCGAGGGCTTCCGGGTCCCGCCCGGCCAGGCGTACGCCGCCGTCGAGTCGCCCAAGGGCGAACTGGGCGCGCACGTCGTCTCCGACGGCTCCACCCGCCCCTACCGGGTCCACTTCCGCGACCCGTCCTTCACCAACCTCCAGGCCGTGGCGGCCATGTGCGAAGGCGGCCAGGTCGCCGACGTCATCGTCGCCGTCGCGTCCATCGACCCCGTGATGGGAGGCGTCGACCGGTGACCGCCACACCGCCCAGCCCCTCGGTGGCCCTGGGCATGCCCCAGCTCCCCGCCCCCGCGTACCCGGCCGAGACCCACGCCCGGCTCAAGGCCGACGCCGAGGCGATCATCGCCCGCTACCCGGACTCCCGCTCCGCGCTGCTGCCGATGCTCCACCTCGTCCAGTCCGAGGAGGGGTACGTCACCCGGACCGGCATGGCCTTCTGCGCCGAACTCCTCGGCCTGACCACCGCCGAGGTCACCGCCGTCGCCACCTTCTACACGATGTACCGGCGCAAGCCCTCGGGCGACTACCAGGTCGGGGTCTGCACCAACACGCTCTGCGCCGTCATGGGCGGCGACGCCATCTTCGACGAGCTGAAGGAGCACCTCGGCGTCGGCAACGACGAGACCACCGAGGACGGCAGGATCACCCTGGAGCACATCGAGTGCAACGCGGCGTGCGACTACGCGCCCGTGGTGATGGTGAACTGGGAGTTCTTCGACAACCAGACGCCCGACTCCGCCAAGCGCCTCGTCGACGACCTCCGCGAGGGCCGCACCGTCGAGCCCACCCGGGGCGCGCCGCTGTGCACCTACAAGGAGACCGCGCGCATCCTCGCCGGCTTCCCCGACGAGCGGCCGGGCGCGGTCGAGGCCACCGGCGGCGCCGGGCCCGCCTCGCTGATCGGCCTGAAGCTCGCCAAGGGCGAACTGCCGCAGCAGCGGGTCGTCCACCCGCGCGGCCAGGACGGCGCCGACGCCCCCGACGCCACCGGCCACGCCCCCTCGCCCGCCGGACACCTCAGCTCACACGACGCGCCGCAGCAGACCGCGCCCGCCGACCCGGAGAACCCGGCCGGTCCGGTCACCGGCGACGGCTCCGAGGAGGGGAAGTGATGACGGTGGCCACCGAGATGAACCAGACCAGCCCCGACAAGCTGCTCGCTCCGGTCCTCTCCGCCTTCTGGGACCAGCCCGAGTCCTGGACCCTGGAGACCTACCGCCGCCACGACGGCTACGAGGGCCTGCGAAAAGCCCTCGCGATGAGCCCCGACGACCTCATCGCGTACGTGAAGGACGCCGGGCTGCGCGGCCGGGGCGGCGCCGGCTTCCCCACCGGGATGAAGTGGCAGTTCATCCCGCAGGGCGACGACAAACCGCACTACCTCGTCGTCAACGCGGACGAGTCCGAGCCCGGCACCTGCAAGGACATCCCGCTCCTCTTCGCCAACCCGCACTCCCTCATCGAAGGCATCGTGATCGCCTGCTACGCGATCCGCTCCAGCCACGCCTTCATCTACCTGCGCGGCGAGGTCGTCCCCGTCCTGCGGCGCCTGCACGAGGCGGTCCGCGAGGCCTACGCGGCCGGATACCTCGGCAAGGACGTCCTCGGCAGCGGACTCGACCTCGAACTCACCGTGCACGCGGGCGCCGGCGCCTACATCTGCGGCGAGGAGACCGCCCTCCTCGACTCGCTCGAAGGCCGTCGCGGCCAGCCGCGCCTGCGGCCCCCCTTCCCCGCCGTGGCCGGCCTCTACGCCTGCCCCACCGTGGTGAACAACGTCGAGTCGATCGCGTCGGTTCCCGCCATCCTCCAGCAGGGCAAGGAGTGGTTCCGCTCGATGGGCAGCGAGAAGTCCCCGGGCTTCACGCTCTACTCGCTCAGCGGCCACGTCGCCGGACCCGGCCAGTACGAGGCGCCGCTCGGCATCACCCTGCGCCAGCTCCTCGACATGAGCGGCGGCATGCGCCCCGGCCACCGCCTCAAGTTCTGGACCCCCGGAGGCTCCTCCACCCCGATGTTCACCGACGAGCACCTCGACGTCCCCCTCGACTACGAGGGCGTCGGCGCCGCCGGCTCCATGCTCGGCACCAAGGCGCTCCAGTGCTTCGACGAGACCACCTGCGTGGTCCGCGCCGTCACCCGCTGGACGGAGTTCTACGCCCACGAGTCCTGCGGCAAGTGCACCCCCTGCCGCGAAGGGACGTACTGGCTCGTCCAGTTGCTCCGCGACATCGAGGCCGGCAAGGGAAGGATGGCCGACCTCGACAAGCTGAACGACATCGCCGACAACATCAACGGCAAGTCCTTCTGCGCGCTCGGCGACGGCGCGGCGTCCCCCATCTTCTCCTCGCTCAAGTACTTCCGCGACGAGTACGAACAGCACATCACCGGCAAGGGCTGCCCCTTCGACCCCGCGAAGTCGACGCTCTGGGCGGACCAGCACCTGGAGGCCAAGGCATGACCGTGACGACCGGCGCCGCACCCGGCACCCCGGCCGGGGTGCCGCCCGAGGACCTGGTGACGCTCACCATCGACGGCATCGAGATCTCCGTGCCCAAGGGCACCCTGGTGATCCGCGCCGCCGAACTCCTCGGCATCGAGATCCCGCGCTTCTGCGACCACCCGCTCCTCGACCCGGCCGGCGCCTGCCGCCAGTGCATCGTCGAGGTGGAGGGCCAGCGCAAGCCGATGGCCTCCTGCACCATCACCTGCACCGAGGGGATGGAGGTCCGCACCCAGCTCACCTCGCCGGTCGCCGAGAAGGCCCAGCGCGGGGTGATGGAGCTGCTCCTCATCAACCACCCGCTGGACTGCCCCGTCTGCGACAAGGGCGGCGAGTGCCCGTTGCAGAACCAGGCGATGCAGGTCGGCGACCCCGACTCCCGCTTCGAGGGGAGGAAGCGGACCTACGAGAAGCCCGTCCCCGTCTCCACCCAGGTCCTGCTGGACCGGGAGCGGTGCGTGCTCTGCGCCCGCTGCACCCGCTTCTCCCACCAGATCGCGGGCGACCCGATGATCGAGCTGATCGAGCGGGGCGCGCTCCAGCAGGTCGGCACCGGCGAGGGCGACCCCTTCGAGTCGTACTTCTCCGGCAACACCATCCAGATCTGCCCGGTCGGTGCCCTCACCTCGGCCGCCTACCGGTTCCGCTCGCGCCCCTTCGACCTGGTCTCCTCGCCCAGCGTCTGCGAGCACTGCGCCGGGGGCTGCGCCACCCGTACCGACCACCGCCGGGGCAAGGTCATGCGGCGGCTCGCCGCGGAGGACCCCGAGGTCAACGAGGAGTGGATGTGCGACAAGGGGCGGTTCGGCTTCCGCTACGCCCAGTCGCCCGAACGCCTCACCCAGCCCCTGGTCCGCTCTAAGAACGGCACCCTGGAGCCGGCCAGCTGGCCGGAGGCGCTTCAGGCCGCCGCACGCGGGCTCGACGCCGCCCGCGGCCGCGCCGGAGTCCTGACCGGCGGCCGCCTCACCGTCGAGGACGCGTACGCGTACAGCAAGTTCGCCCGGGTCGCGCTCGACACCAACGACATCGACTTCCGGGCCCGTCCGCACAGCGGTGAGGAGGCCGACTTCCTCGCCTCGCAGATCGCCGGACGCGGCCGCGACCTCGACGGCGGCGGCCTCACCTACGCCGACCTGGAGCGGGCGCCCGCCGTCCTGCTCGCCGGGATCGAGGCCGAGGAGGAGGCGCCCGGCGTCTTCCTGCGGCTCCGCAAGGCGTGGCGCAAGCACGGCCAGCGCACCTTCGCGCTCGCCACCCACACCACCCGCGGCCTCACCAAGGCGGGCGGCACCCTGCTGCCCGCCGCCCCCGGCACCGAGACCGAGTGGCTCAAGGCGCTCGGCACCGGCTTCGGTCTGGAGGGCGTGGGCCAGGAGGCGGGCGAGGCGCTGCGCGCGGAGGGCTCGGTCATCGTCGTCGGCGAACGCCTCGCCACCGTCGAGGGCGGCCTGACCGCCGCCGTCCGCGCCGCCGCCGCCCTCGGTGCCCGCCTCGTGTGGATCCCGCGCCGGGCCGGGGAGCGCGGCGCCGTCGAGGCCGGGGCGCTGCCCTCGCTGCTGCCCGGCGGCCGCCCGGCCACCGACCCGCGCGCCCGCGACGAGGTCGCCGCCGCCTGGGGCGTGGCCGAACTCCCGCCCCGCTACGGCCGCGACACCGGGCAGATCGTCGAGGCCGCCGCCTCCGGCGAGCTGACCGCGCTGCTGGTCGGCGGCGTCGAGATCGCCGACCTGCCCGACCCGGCCCGCGCCCGGCAGGCCCTGGACCGGGCGGAGTTCGTGGTCTCGCTGGAACAGCGGCCCTCCGAGGTGACCGAGCGCGCCGACGTGGTGCTTCCGGTCGCCGCCGTCGCCGAGAAGTCCGGCACCTTCCTCAACTGGGAGGGCCGCGCCCGGATGTTCGAGGCGGCGCTCAAGCCCGAGCAGATGACCCGCCGCCTCGCCCCCGGCGACCTGCGCGTCCTGCACATGCTGGCCGACGCGGTCGCCGAGGCGGACGAGACGGGCCGCGGCGAACTGGGGCTGCCCGACGTCCGGGCCGCCCGCCGCGAACTGGACCGGCTCGGCGGCTGGGACGCCCGCCCCTCGCGCCCCGCCGTCCCGCCGGAGGCACCGGCCGGGGCCGCGCTGCCCAGGCCCGCCGTCGGCGAGGCCGTCCTCGCCGGGCACCGGATGCTGCTCGACCAGGGCCTCCTCCAGCGCGGCGACGAGGCGCTGGCCGGGACCCGGCACGCCGCCCCGGCCCGGCTCTCCGCCGCCACCGCCACCGAGATCGGGGCGGAGGACGGCGCCGTCCTCACCGTGGCGGGACCGGCCGGCAGCGTCGACCTGCCGCTGCTCGTCACCGACATGCCCGACCGGGTGGTCTGGCTGCCGCTCAACTCCACCGGTACCGGGGTGGCCTCGGACACCGGGGCCGTCCCCGGCGAGCTGGTGCGGATCGCGCCGGCCGCCGCGGCCCCGGCGGAAGTGGAGGAGTCGTGACCCCGTCCGTCGTCCCGGCGCGGGAGCCGTACGCCGCAGGCCGGGGGGCGCCCCCGGCCCGGGGCCCGCGCTCCCTGCCGGGGAACCCTGAGCGCACCGGAGGTGCCGACGTGTCCGCAAGCCCCGTCCACCGCGCCCGCTCCGCGCGCGCCGCAGCCCGGGGGGTGGCGGCGTGACCGGAATCCTGCTGGCGGCCGAGGACCTCTCGATGTTCGGCCGCGACCCGTGGTGGCTGGTCCTCGTCAAGGCGGTCTTCTGCTTCGCCTTCCTGCTGCTGACGGTGCTGTTCGCGATCGTCTGGGAGCGCAAGGTCGTCGCCTGGATGCAGCGCCGCATCGGCCCCAACCGGGCCGGTCCCTGGGGGATGCTCCAGTCACTGGCCGACGGCGCCAAGCTGATGCTGAAGGAAGACGTCGTCGTCAAACGCGCCGACAAGGTCGTGTACGTGCTGGCGCCGATCGTCGCCGCGATCCCCGCCTTCATGGCGTTCGCGGTGATCCCCTTCGGCCCCGCCGACAACCAGGTCTCGATCTTCGGCCAGCGCACCACGATGCAGCTGACCGACCTGCCGATCGCGCTCCTCTACATCCTCGCGGTCGCCTCGATCGGCATCTACGGCATCGTGCTGGCCGGCTGGTCCTCCGGTTCGACCTACCCGCTCCTCGGCAGCCTGCGCTCCTGCGCCCAGATGATCTCCTACGAGATCGCCATGGGCGCCGCCTTCGCCTCGGTCTTCCTCTACTCCGGCTCGATGTCGACCTCGACCATCGTGGAGTCGCAGGCCGACCGCTGGTACATCGTGCTGCTGCCGGTCTCCTTCCTCATCTACATCGTGACGATGGTCGGCGAGGTCAACCGGGCCCCCTTCGACATGCCGGAGTCCGAGGGCGACCTGGTCGGCGGCTTCAACACCGAGTACTCGTCGATCAAGTTCGCGATGTTCATGCTCGCCGAGTACATCAACATGGTGACCGTCTCGGCGGTGGCGGTGACGCTCTTCCTCGGCGGCTGGCGGGCGCCCTTCCCCGTCACCGCCTTCTGGGAAGGGGCCAACCAGGGGTGGTGGCCCATGCTCTGGTTCACCCTCAAGCTGCAACTGCTGCTCTTCCTCTTCATCTGGCTGCGCGGCACCCTGCCCCGGGTCCGCTACGACCAGTTGATGAAGCTCGGCTGGAAGGTGCTCATCCCGGTCTCCGTGGTGTGGCTGATGCTGGTCGCCACCGTGCGGACGCTGCGGAACGAGAACATGCCGTTCGCCGACATCGCCCTGTACGTCTTCGGCGGGCTGATCTTCCTGCTGCTGCTCTCCTTCGTCATCGACTTCTACCGCGACCGCCGCGACAAGGAGCGCGAGGCCCAGGAGGGCGCCCAGGAGCCCGCGTTCGACCCGATGGCCGGGGGCTACCCGGTGCCGCCGCTGCCCGGTCAGGCCCTGCCACCGGTACCCAGGCGGCCCGCGCGCGGCGAGCGGGAGCTCGTTGTCAGTGGCGCGCCGGACACTGTGAGTGACCGTGGTGACACGGAAGGAAAGGAGGCGTCCGATGACTGAGGGAGCCAATCAGTCGGACCAGGGGTTCCAGAACCCCGTCGCGGGCTTCGGCGTGACCTTCAAGGCCATGTTCAAGAAGCGGCTGACCGAGCAGTATCCGGAGCAGCCCAAGACGACGGCGCCCCGCTTCCACGGCCGCCACCAGCTGAACCGGCATCCGGACGGGCTGGAGAAGTGCGTCGGCTGCGAGCTGTGCGCCTGGGCCTGTCCGGCCGACGCCATCTACGTCGAGGGCGCGGACAACACCGACGAGGAGCGCTACTCGCCCGGCGAGCGGTACGGCCGCGTCTACCAGATCAACTACGCCCGCTGCATCCTGTGCGGCCTGTGCATCGAGGCGTGCCCCACCCGGGCGCTGACGATGACCAACGAGTTCGAACTGGCCGACTCCACCCGCAAGGACCTGATCTACACCAAGGACCAGCTCCTCGCCGGACTGACCGAGGGCATGGTCGACTCCCCGCACGCGATCCACCCCGGCACCGACGAGCAGGACTACTACCGGGGCCTGGTCACCGAGGCCGCCCCCGGCACCGTCCGCCAGGCGGCCGTCTCCAGGGGCGAGCCCGCGGTGGTCGACAGCGAGCCGGTCGCCCCGGCCGAGGGCGCTCCGGCGGCCCCGGCCCCGGCCGCCTCACCCGCCGCCTCGGCCGGATCGGCCGCCAAGCCCGGGCAGGAGGGACAGGGATGAGCCTGCTCGCCGCCTCCGTCACCTCCACCGGCGAGGCCGTCCAGTTCTGGATCCTCGGCACGGTCGCCGTCCTCGGCGCCCTGTCGACGGTCCTGATGAAGAAGGCCGTGCACAGCGCGCTCTGCCTGGCCGCCACCATGATCGTCCTGGCCGTCTTCTACCTGGCCAACGGCGCGTACTTCCTCGGCATCGTGCAGATCGTCGTCTACACCGGCGCGATCATGATGCTCTTCCTCTTCGTGGTCATGCTGGTCGGCGTCAGCGCCGCCGACTCGCTGAAGGAGACCCTGAAGGGCCAGCGCTGGCTGGCCGCCCTCGCCGCCCTCGGCTTCGGCATCCTGCTGATCGCCGGCATCGGCCAGGTCGGCATCAGCCAGTTCAACGGACTGGCCGCCGCCAACGCGGGGGGCAACGTCCAGGGCCTCGCCGCCCTGATCTTCACCAAGTACGTCTTCGCCTTCGAGATCACCGGTGCCCTGCTCATCACCGCCACGGTCGGCGCGATGCTGCTCACCCACCGGGAGCGCACCGAACGAGCCTCCAGTCAGCGGGAGCTGGCCCAGAAGCGGGTCCGCGAGAACACCCACGTGCCGCCGCTGCCCGCCCCCGGTGTCTACGCCCGGCACAACGCCGTGGACATCCCCGGCCTGCTCCCGGACGGCACCCCGTCCGAGCTGACCGTCAACAGGACGCTGCGCGAGCGCGGCCAGATCCGGGACGTCTCCCAGGAGGCCCTCGACGACCTCAAGGCGCTGGAGCAGCGCTCCGCCGAGCGTCTGGGCCGTGACCGGGAGGAGGAGAACGCCCAGTGAACCCCGTCAACTACCTCTACCTCGCGGCGCTGCTGTTCACCATCGGCGCCACCGGCGTCGTCGTCCGCAAGAACGCCATCGTCGTCTTCATGTGCGTCGAGCTGATGCTCAACGCCTGCAATCTTTCGCTCGTCGCCTTCTCCCGCATGCACGGCAACCTCGACGGCCAGATCCTCGCCTTCTTCACGATGGTGGTCGCCGCCGCGGAGGTCGTGGTCGGGCTCGCGATCATCGTGTCGCTGTTCCGTGCCCGCCATTCGGCCTCGGTCGACGACGCCAGCCTGATGAAGCTGTAAGGGGTCGCTGAATCGTGGAGAACCTGATTGCGCTGCTCGTCGCGGCGCCCCTGCTGGGAGCCGCCGTGCTCCTCCTCGGCGGCCGTCGCCTGGACGGCGCCGGCCACCTGCTCGGCACCGTGATGGCGGCCGCCTCGTTCGGCCTCGCCGTGGTGCTCTTCACCGACATGCTGGGCCGCCCGGGCGACGACCGGGCACTGCACCAGCACCTGTTCAGCTGGATCCCGGTGGGCGGCTTCCAGGCCGACATCGCCTTCCAGCTCGACCAGTTGTCGATGACCTTCGTCCTGCTGATCACCGGCGTCGGCACCCTGATCCACGTCTACTCCATCGGCTACATGGAGCACGACGAACGCCGCCGCCGCTTCTTCGCCTACCTCAACCTCTTCCTCGCGGCGATGCTCCTGCTGGTCCTCGCCGACAACTACCTCCTGCTGTACGTCGGCTGGGAGGGCGTCGGTGTCGCCTCGTACCTGCTGATCGGGTTCTGGCAGCACAAGCCGAGCGCGGCGACGGCGGCGAAGAAGGCGTTCCTGGTCAACCGCGTCGGCGACGTGGGCCTCTCCATCGCGATCATGCTGATGTTCACCACCTTCGGCACCTTCGCGTTCGGCCCCGTCCTCGCCTCCACCGGCGAGACCGGCGAGGGCAAGCTGACCGCCATCGCCCTGATGCTGCTCCTGGCCGCCTGCGGCAAGTCGGCCCAGGTGCCGCTCCAGTCCTGGCTGGGCGACGCGATGGAGGGCCCGACCCCGGTCTCCGCCCTGATCCACGCGGCGACCATGGTCACCGCCGGCGTCTACCTCATCACCCGCTCCGGCGCGATCTTCAACGCCGCCCCCGACGCCCAGACCGTGGTCGTCGTGGTCGGCGCGGTGACGCTCCTCTTCGGTGCGATCGTCGGTTGCGCCAAGGACGACATCAAGAAGGCGCTCGCCGGCTCGACCATGTCGCAGATCGGCTACATGGTCCTCGCGGCCGGACTCGGCCCGATCGGCTACGTCTTCGCGATCATGCACCTGGTGACGCACGGCTTCTTCAAGGCCGGGCTCTTCCTCGGCGCCGGCTCGGTCATGCACGGCATGAACGACGAGGTCGACATGAGGAAGTACGGCGGCCTGCGGAAGTACATGCCGGTCACCTTCGTCACCTTCGGCCTCGGGTACCTGGCGATCATCGGCTTCCCCGGCCTCTCCGGCTTCTGGTCCAAGGACAAGATCATCGAGGCGGCCTTCGCCAAGGGCGGGGCCGAGGGCTGGATTCTGGGCGCGGTCACCCTGCTGGGCGCCGCCCTCACCGCGTACTACATGACGCGCGTGATGCTGATGACCTTCTTCGGCGAGAAGCGCTGGCAACCGGACGCCCAGGGGAACGAACCCCACCCGCACGAGTCCCCGAAGTCCATGACGATCCCCATGATCGTGCTCGCCTTCGGCTCGGTCTTCGCGGGCGGACTCTTCAGCTTCGGTGACTCCTTCATCAAGTGGCTGGAGCCGGTCACCGCCTTCGAGCACGGCCACTCGCCGCTCAGCGCCGCCGTCGTCACCTCGGCGACCGTGGTGGTCCTGCTGATCGGCGTCGCGCTGGCCTGGCTCCAGTACGGCCGCAAGCCGGTGCCGGTGGTCGCGCCGCGCGGCTCGCTGCTCACTCGGGCGGCCCGCCGCGACCTCGGCCAGGACGACTTCAACCACGTCGTCCTCGTCCGCGGCGGCGAGCACCTGACCCGCTCCCTGGTCTACGTCGACCACACCCTGGTCGACGGCGTGGTCAACGGCACGGCCGCCTCCGTCGGCGGCCTCTCCGGCCGGCTGCGCAAACTCCAGACGGGTTACGCCCGTACGTACGCGGTCTCCATGTTCGGGGGTACGGCGGTGCTCATCGCCGCGACCCTGCTGATGAGGGCGGTCTGATACCGATGTCGTTTCCCCTGCTGACAGCGACGGCCGCGCTCCCGGCGATCGGCGCGATCGTGACGGCCGCCGTCCCGGCGGCCCGCAGCCGCTCCGACGGCGACGGACCACGGGGCTCCGGCACGGCCAAGGCCGTGGCGCTGCTCTTCTCCGTGGCCACCTTCGTCCTCGCGATGACGGTCCTGATCCGCTTCGAGCCCGGCGGCGCCCGCTACCAGCTCACCGAGTCGTACGACTGGATCCCCGCCTTCGGCGTCCGCTACGAACTGGGCGTCGACGGCATCGGGGTGGCGCTGATCGCGCTGACCGCCCTGCTGATCCCGTTCGTCATCCTCGCTGGCTGGCGCGACGCGGACCACCTGGAGAACAGCTCCAAGCGGTGGCGCCCCACACAGGGGTTTTTCGCGCTGATCCTCATGGTCGAGGCGATGGTGATCCTCTCCTTCGAGGCCACCGACGTCTTCCTCTTCTACCTGTTCTTCGAAGCCATGCTGATCCCGATGTACTTCCTCATCGGCGGCTTCGGGGACCGGGCGAGCGGCACCGACGAGGCGCAGGCGGCCACCCAGCGGTCGTACGCGGCGGTCAAGTTCCTCCTCTACAACCTGGCCGGCGGCCTGATCATGCTGGCGGCCGTCATCGGGCTGTACACGGTGGCAGGCAGCTTCTCGCTCAGTGAGATCGCCCAGGCCCGCGCCGACGGCACGCTGGAGATGGCCGCCTCCACCGAGCGGTGGCTCTTCCTCGGCTTCTTCTTCGCCTTCGCGGTCAAGGCGCCGCTCTGGCCGCTGCACACCTGGCTGCCCAACGCCATGGGGGAGGCCACCGCCCCCGTCGCGGTCCTCATCACGGCCGTGGTCGACAAGGTCGGCACCTTCGCGATGCTCCGCTTCTGCCTCGGCCTCTTCCCCGAGGCCAGCAAGTGGGCGACGCCGGTGGTGCTGGTCCTCGCCCTGGTCTCGATCATCTACGGCGCGCTGCTCGCCGTCGGCCAGCGCGACATCAAGCGGCTGGTGGCGTACGCCTCCATCTCGCACTTCGGCTTCATCATCCTCGGCATCTTCGCCATGACCAGCCAGGGCCAGTCCGGCGCCACCCTCTACATGGTCAACCACGGCCTGTCGACGGCGGTGCTGATGCTGGTCGCGGGCTTCCTGATCTCTCGGCGCGGCTCGCGGCTCATCGCCGACTACGGCGGCGTCCAGAAGGTGGCCCCGGTCCTCGCCGGGACCTTCCTGGTCGGCTCGCTGGCGACGCTCTCGCTGCCCGGACTCGCCCCGTTCGTCAGCGAGTTCCTGGTCCTGGTCGGGACCTTCACGCGCTACCCGGTGATGGGCGTCATCGCCACCGTCGGCATCGTCCTCGGCGCGCTCTACAGCCTGGTGCTCTACCAACGCACCATGACCGGCCCGGTCAAGCCCTCCGTCTCGAAGATGCCCGACCTCAAGGTGCGTGAACTGGCCGTCATCGGCCCGCTGATCGCGCTCCTGTTCTTCCTCGGCGTCTACCCGAAGCCGCTGACGGAACTGGTCGACCCGGCGGTCGGCCACACCCTCTCCGACGTACAGCAGAAGGACCCGAAGCCCGACGTGGAGGCGGCCAAGTGAACGCAAACGCCGTCCACACCCTGTGGACAAGCGCGGCGGCCGACCCGATCTCCAAGATCCCGTCGCCGACCATCGAGTACGCCCAGCTCGCCCCCGTGATGATCGTCATCGGGGCGGCGGTCATCGGCATCGTCGTGGAGGCGTTCGCCCCGCGCCGGGCCCGCTACCACCTCCAGCTCTGGCTGACCGTGGTCGCGCTCGGCGCCGCCTTCGCCTCCGTCGTCGCCCTCGCGGTCGGCGGGTACGCCACCACCAAGCAGACCAGTGTCGCGATGGGCGCCCTCGCGGTGGACGGGCCCGCGCTCTTCCTCCAGGGCGTCATCCTGCTCTCCGGCGTGCTGGCCGCCTTCACCTTCGCCGAGCGCCGCCTGGACCGGGCGAACGGCAAGCGCGTCGACTCCTTCGTGGCGCAGGCCGGAGCCGTTCCCGGCAGCGAGGCCGAACAGGCCGCCGTCAAGGCGGGGTTCGCCACCACCGAGGTCTTCCCGCTGATGCTCTTCGCGGTCGGCGGCATGATCGTCTTCCCCGCCGCCAACGACCTGCTGACCCTCTTCATCGCGCTGGAGGTCTTCTCCCTCCCGCTCTACCTGATGTGCGCCCTGGCCCGCCGCAGGCGGCTCATGTCGCAGGAGTCGGCGGTCAAGTACTTCCTCCTCGGCGCCTTCTCCTCCGCCTTCCTCCTCTTCGGCATCGCCCTGCTCTACGGCTACGCGGGCTCCGTCTCGTACGCCGTGATCGCCGACGTGGTGGACGGCACGCTGATCAGCTCCGACCCGGTCCTCGCCGAGACGATGGGCAACGACGCGCTGCTCCTCATCGGCATGGCCCTGGTCCTGATGGGCCTGCTCTTCAAGGTCGGCGCCGTCCCGTTCCACATGTGGACGCCCGACGTCTACCAGGGCGCCCCGACCCCGGTCACCGGCTTCATGGCCGCCGCCACCAAGGTCGCCGCCTTCGGCGCCCTGCTCCGGCTGCTCTACGTGGTGCTGCCCGGTATGCGCTGGGACTGGCGGCCGGTGATGTGGGGCGTGGCCATCGCCACCATGGTGGTCGGCGCGGTCGTGGCCGTCACCCAGACCGACGTGAAGCGGCTGCTGGCGTACTCCTCGGTGGCGCACGCGGGCTTCATCCTCGCCGGCGTGATCGCCGCCACCCCGGCCGGTGTCTCCTCCGTCCTCTTCTACCTCGCCGCCTACTCCTTCGTGACCATCGGCGCCTTCGCGGTCGTCACCCTGGTGCGGGACGCCGGGGGAGAGGCCACCCACCTCTCCAAGTGGGCGGGGCTCGGCCGGCGCTCCCCGCTGGTCGCCGCGGTCTTCGCGGTCTTCCTGCTGGCCTTCGCCGGAATCCCGCTGACCAGCGGCTTCTCGGGGAAGTTCGCGGTCTTCTCGGCGGCGGCCGAGGGCGGGGCCGGGGCCCTGGTGATCATCGGTGTCCTCTCTTCCGCCGTCGCCGCGTTCTTCTACGTCCGGGTGATCGTCCTGATGTTCTTCAGCGAGCCGCGCGCCGACGGGCCCACCGTCACCGTGCCCTCGCCGCTGACCATCAGCGTGATCGGCGTGGGTGTCGTGGTCACGGTGGTGCTCGGCGTCGCACCGCAGTACTTCCTGGACCTGGCCGGTCAGGCGGGCGTCTTCGTCCGCTGACCCCGCGCGGACCGGGCCCCGGCCCGGCCGCCCCCGCACACCGCCGCCGCCCGGTGCGCCTCCCCCGGAGGGCGCCGGGCGGCGGCGTCCGCCCCTTGCGGCGCCCCGCGGACGGGCCCGCGCGCGTGTGGACAACTCCGTCACCCTCGTCGCCCGCTCACGTCCGCGCAGCTCACCGCCGGTGTGACCGAGGGACCTGTGGACAACTTCCCGGGCTGTCCCTCCGGCCCCCTACGCTGGAGGGCAGTCTCAGGGACCACACGTGGCCCAGGGCACCGCAGGGAGCGGACGGGCACACGAGCGAGGGGCACGGGGCACGGAGCGATGAACGGAACGAGCGGCATGGCGAGCGGCATCACGGACGGCGGCACACCCGCGTACGGCGGGCCGGAGGACTTCCCGGACGACCTCTTCGACGGCGGCCCCCCACCGGAGGACCCCTTCGGCGACGCCCCCTTCCCGGACGAGGAGTTCCCCGAGGACGGCCTCCGCGAGGAGCTGTCCGGCGCCTTCCCCGAGGGCGTCGGCGAGACCCCGGTCCACGACCGCCGCGACGCCCTGGCCACGCTCCGCTCCGTCTTCGGGTACGACGCGTTCCGCGGTGACCAGGAAGCCGTCATCGACCACCTGGTCGGCGGCGGCGACGCGGTCGTCCTCATGCCCACCGGTGGCGGCAAGTCCCTCTGCTACCAGATCCCGGCCCTGGTGCGCCCGGGCACCGGCATCGTGATCTCCCCGCTGATCGCCCTCATGCAGGACCAGGTCGACGCGCTGCGCGCCGCCGGGGTGAGGGCCGGCTTCATCAACTCCACCCAGGACTTCGAGGAGCGCCGCCTCACCGAGGCCGAGTTCCTCTCCGGCGAACTGGACCTGCTCTACCTCGCCCCCGAGCGGCTGCGCGTGGACGCCACCCTCGACCTGCTCTCCCGCGGCAAGGTCTCCTTGTTCGCCATCGACGAGGCGCACTGCGTCGCCCAGTGGGGCCACGACTTCCGCCCCGACTACCTCACCCTCTCGGTGCTCGGCGAGCGCTGGCCGGACGTCCCCCGGGTCGCCCTCACCGCCACCGCGACCGGGGCCACCCACCAGGAGATCACCCGCCGACTCGGCCTGCCCGACGCCAAGCACTTCGTCGCCAGCTTCGACCGGCCCAACATCCAGTACAGGATCGTCCCGAAGAACGACCCGAAGAAGCAGCTCCTCACCTTCCTCAAGGAGGAGCACCCGGGCGACGCCGGCATCGTCTACTGCCTCTCGCGCAACTCCGTGGAGCGCACCGCCGACTTCCTCCGCGACCACGGCGTCGAGGCCGTGCCGTACCACGCGGGGCTCGACGCGCGGACCCGCGCCACCAACCAGTCCCGCTTCCTGCGCGAGGACGGCCTGGTCGTCGTCGCCACCATCGCCTTCGGCATGGGCATCGACAAGCCCGACGTCCGCTTCGTCGCCCACCTCGACCTGCCGAAGTCCGTCGAGGGGTACTACCAGGAGACGGGGCGCGCGGGCCGCGACGGCCGCCCCTCCACGGCCTGGATGGCGTACGGCCTCCAGGACGTGGTGCAGCAGCGCAAGCTCATCCAGTCCGGCGAGGGCGACGAGGCGTTCCGGCGCCGCGCGCAGTCGCACCTGGACGCGATGCTCGCCCTCTGCGAGACCGCCCAGTGCCGACGCGCCCAGCTCCTGCGCTACTTCGGCCAGGAGCCGACCGGCGAGAAGTGCGGCAACTGCGACACCTGCCTGACCCCGCCGGAGACCTGGGACGGCACGGTCGCCGCACAGAAGGCCATGTCGGCCGTGGTCCGCCTCAAGCGGGAGCGGAACCAGAAGTTCGGCACCGGTCAGATCATCGACATCCTGATGGGCCGCAAGACCGCCAAGGTCATCCAGTTCGACCACGACCAGCTCTCCGTCTTCGGCGTCGGCCAGGAGCTGACCGAGGGCGAGTGGCGCGGGGCCGTGCGGCAACTGCTGGCCCAGGGACTGCTGGCCGTCGAGGGGGAGTACGGCACGCTGGTCCTCACCGACGAGGCGGGCGAGGTGCTGGGCGGCCGCCGCGAGGTCCGCTTCCGCAAGGAGCCCAAGAAGGCACCGGCCGCCCGCTCCGGCAGGTCCGGGGCGGCCGCTGGTCCGGGCGGCAAGCGGAGCAAGGCGGTCATCGACCTCCCGGAGGAGTCCCTCCCGGTCTTCGAGGCCCTCCGCGCCTGGCGCGCCGCCCAGGCCAAGGAACAGGGCGTCCCGGCCTACGTCATCTTCCACGACGCCACCCTGCGCGAGATCACCGTCGCCCGTCCCACCACCCTCGACGCCCTCGGCCGGCTCGGCGGCATCGGCGACAAGAAGCTCCAGAACTACGGACCCGGGGTGCTGGCCACCCTGGCGGAACAGGGGATCGGGGAGGGCTGAGCGAGCCGCGCCGGCCGGGCGGCTCCGCTCCGGCCCGGCCGGCGCGGCGCCGGCCCTCAGAGGGCCGGCACGACCCTGCCCCGGACCTCGCCCAGCCCCACCGGTACGCCGAGGGCCCCGGGCGCCCAGGCCCGCAGGACGACCTCGTCGCCGTCCTGGAGGAAGGTGCGCTCCCCGCCGGCCAGCGCCAGCGGCTTCTCCCCGTTCCAGGTCAGCTCCAGCAGCGAGCCGAGCTGGTCCGCCTCGGCACCGCTGACGGTTCCCGAGCCGTAGAGATCACCGGTGCGCAGGGAGGCGCCGTTCACGGTGGTCTGCGCCAGCATCTGCGCGGCGGTCCAGTACATGCTGGTGAAGGGCGGCTCGGAGACCACCTGGCCGTTGACCTCCACGCTGATCCGCAGGTCGTACCCGCCGGGCTCGGCCGAGGAGTCGTCCAGGTAGGGCAGGAGCGCCTCGTCACGGGCGGGTGGCACGGTCCGCGCCGTCTCCAGCGCCTCCAGCGGTGTCACCCAGGCCGACACCGAGGTGGCGAAGGACTTGCCGAGGAAGGGGCCGAGAGGCACGTACTCCCACGCCTGGATGTCCCGGGCCGACCAGTCGTTGAGCAGGCAGAGCCCGAAGACGTGCTCCCGGTACGCCTCCAGCGGCACGGCGCGTCCCCGCTCGGAGCCGACGCCGACGACGAAGCCGACCTCCGCCTCGATGTCCAGCTTCACCGAGGGGCCGAACACCGGCGCGGGGTCGGTGGGTGCCTTCCGCTGGCCGCGGGGCCGCGCCACGTCCGTGCCGGAGACCACCACCGTCCCGGAGCGGCCGTGGTAACCGATGGGCAGGTGCTTCCAGTTGGGGGTGAGCGGGGTGGGGGAGTCGGGGCGGAAGATGCGGCCGACGTTGGAGGCGTGGTGCTCGCTGGCGTAGAAGTCGACGTAGTCACCGACCTCGAACGGCAGGTGCAGTTCCACCGCGGTGAGGGGGTGGGCGTGCCGTTCCACGGCCGGGTGGCGGGCCGGGTCGGTGACCCAGGTGGTGAGCGCCTCGCGCACCCGCGTCCAGGTCGGCCGGCCGGCCGCCAGCAGGGGGTTCAGCGTCGGGCCGGACAGCAGGGCGGCGTGCGGGGAGCCCAGCTCCGTGGCGAGGGCACCGGTGTCCAGGACGTGGTCGCCGAGGCGGACGCCGACACGGCGGGGCGTCCCGCCCGTCGAGAAGACACCGTACGGAAGGTTGTGCGGACCGAAGGGGTGGCCTTCGGGGAGGGCGAGCGGGAGCGGGGTGGGCTCGGGCATCTGGGTGCGGCCTCGCTTTCCGTGCGATCGGTCGGTGAGCACACGGGGCACCGGCGCCCCGGGAACCGGGCCGCACGGAAGCCGTGGGCTGGGCCACACGTTACGTGCGCCGCCCCTGCCGGGGGAGGGGCGGCAGGGGGCGGGAGGGGGTCGGCAAGCGTGGGTCCGGTCGTCTGCCGCGCGTCGACGACGGCCTCAGGCACCGGCCGGGCTCCATGGGGCCGGGTCTGGTCGCCCGCCGTGTGGCAGAGGCGGTCTCGCGTGCCGGCCGGGTTGGCCAGAGCGGGGTCCTGGGCGCTGGTTGTGCGGCAGAGGCGCTCTCGCGTCCGGCCGCGCTGAGCGTGGGGCTGGTGCCTCCGGGCGCCCCGCGCGGCAGAGGCGGCCTCACGCGCCCGCCCTGCTGGGAGCGGGGGCGCGGCTCAGGCCGAGGTGCCGATCGTGCGTCGGCGTGGGCGCACGCGGGGCCGGGCGGGTCGGCTCCGTCCGGGCGCGGCGGGGTGTCGGGCGAGATGGGGCGGGGTCACTCCTCACGTTCGTAGTCCGCTTCCGCCACCTCCTCGCCGAGGTCGTTCTGGGCGGCGGTGTACAGGTCGTGCACGAAGGCGCGCGCCCGGTTCTCCTCGATGCCGGGGGCGGTGTCGCGCAGACGGTCGGTCCAGGTGTCTATCGGGTCGCTCATACTTCCAGCAGACAACGCCCGCCCCGCCCTCGCCACCCGAACGGCCCCTTCCCGCCCTCCCACGGCCACGGACTCCGAGGCCCGCCCGACGCCCGCTCCGGCCCCGCCCCGGCGGGCCGCGGGGCCGGAGCGGGGTGGGGCCGTCAGCGGCCCAGGTTCCGGAACCGCTTGACCGCCGACGGGAGGAACACCGCGACGAGGAAGACCGGCCAGGCCACCGCGAGGAGCCCCGCGTTGGCCGCTGCCCAGGAGCCACCGGACACGCCCGGATCGCCGGACAGGCCGCGCACCGCGGTGGCCGTCGCCGACATCGGGTTCCACTCCACGAGGGCCCCCAGCCATGGCGGCATCGACGCGGGCGAGGCGATGGCGTTGGAGAGGAAGGCGGCCGGCCAGACCAGGATCTGCACCGCCTGCACCATCTCGGGTCTGCCCGCGACCATCGCCAGGTGGACGCCGATCCACAGCATCGCGAACCGCAGCAGCAGCAACAGGCCCACCGCGCCCGCGAAGGAGGTGAGCCCTCCGTGCCAGCGCCAGCCGATCGCGTATCCGACGGTGATCAGCACGGCCAGGCCGACCACCGACTGCGCCATGTCGGCGACGCTCCGCCCGACCAGGAGCGCGCCGTCGGTCATCGGCATCGAGCGGAACCGGTCGACGACGCCCTTGCCGAGGTCCTGGGTGACGGCGAGCATCGTCGCCTCCAGGCCGAAGGCCATGGTCATGGTGAACATGCCGGGCACCAGGTAGGGGGTGAAGTCCCCGTCGACGCCCCGCCCGCCGCCGATCAGGTGGCTGAACATCAGCAGCATCATCACCGGGAAGACCAGCCCGACGACCACCTGCGCGGGCCGGCGCCTCCAGTGCGCCAGTTCGCGCCGGGTCATCGTCCAGGAGTCGGCCACCGCCCAGCTCAGCTTCGAGCCGGTGGCGGGTGCCGTGGCCACCCCGGACAGGGCCGTGTCGTCGGTCGCGCTCACGCGGCGTCCCCCTTCGTCAGGTGCATGAAGACCTCGTCGAGGCTCGGCCGGCGCACCGCGACGTCCTCCGCCTCGACGCCGGCCGCCTCCAGGGCCCGCAGGGTCCCGGTCAGTGCGGCCATCCGGTCGCCGACCGAGGCGCTGACCCGCCGCCGGTCCTCGTCCACCACCACGTCGCCGGTGAGGAGCGAGGCGGCCCGGGCCAGCTGGGCCGGGTCGCGCACGACCACGTCGACGCGGTCGCCGCCGGTCCTGGTCTTCAGCTCGTCCGCCGTGCCCTGGGCGATGACCTTGCCGTGGTCGATCACCGCGATCCGGTCGGTGAGCTGGTCGGCCTCCTCCAGGTACTGGGTGGTCAGCAGGACGGTCGTCCCGCCGTCGACCAGGGACCGCACCGCGTTCCACACCTCGGTGCGTCCCCGGGGATCGAGCCCGGTCGTGGGCTCGTCCAGGAAGAGCACCCGCGGCCGGGGGATGAGGGACGCCGCCAGGTCGAGCCGGCGCCGCATACCGCCGCTGTACCGCTTGACGGCCGTGTCGCCGGTGTCGGTGAGCTCGAACCGGGCCAGCAGTTCGTCGGCCCGGGCGCCGGCGCGCCGCGCGCCGAGGTGGTGGAGGCGGCCGAACATCTCCAGGTTCTGTCGTCCGCCGAGTTCCTCGTCGACGGCGGCGTGCTGCCCGAGCAGCCCGATCCTCGTACGCGCCTCGTCGGGCCGGGCCCGTACATCGACGCCCGCCACCTCGACCCGCCCCTCGTCCGGACGGAGCAGCGTGGACATGATGCGTACGGCCGTGGTCTTGCCGGCGCCGTTGGGCCCGAGCAACCCCTGCACCGTCCCGGCCCGCACTGTGAGATCGAGGCCGTCCAGGGCGTTTCTGTCCTTGTACCTCTTCCGCAGACCTTCGACGACGATCGCCGGATCATCAGGCACGACGCCCCCCGAGGATGAGTAGTAAAGCTTGACTAGTTGCTGGCGCGCCTCGCACGGTAAGGCCTCGCGGGCGATTAGTCAAACTTGAATAGCGGTTCCGCGCCGGCCGGTGGCGCGCCGCGACGCGGTCCGCCCCGGCCCCGCCGGGGCCCGAGGCCGCCCGGTGCGGCCGGCGGCCCACCGAAGCCCGGCCACCCTCAAGGCCGACTCCGACGCCTGAAGCCTCCTCGGCGGGTGGCGGACGACCACGGTCCGGCCGCTCCCGAGGCGGCCGGGGCGCCCCCCGGCCCCGGGCCGGCCCCCGGTGGCCCGCGCGGCCCCCGGCCCCGCACGGTGGACACCCAACCCCCCGCCCCGCCAGGGAAATCAGAGCGTGCCGGGGTGGCGCGTGCCAGGGGCTTATCTCCGTATCGTGGGGATCATGGCCCTCCCCTCCGCACACCCGTCTCCCCCGCCTGGCGCGGCGCCACCTCTGGACCAGCCGCAGGCGGGACCGGCGCCCGCCGCGGCGCTGCCCCTCGCCCCTCCGCACGCGGGCGCGGGCCTGGCGCCGGCCCGCGCCCGGCCGGGGCCCGTCTCCGGGCAGGTGTTCCCGTCGGAGCCGCGTGGCCTGGGCGGGCGGCGGCGGACGTACGCCCTGGTCGCGACCGATCTGGACGGGACGCTGCTGCGAGCCGGGGACCAGGTGTCGGCGCGCACCCGGGCCGCGCTGGAGCTGGCACGGGGAGCCGGGGCGCGGCACATCGTGGTGACCGGGCGGCCCGTGCCGGGGGTGCGAGGGCTGCTGGCCCGGCTCGGGTACGACGGGATCGCGGTCTGCGGCCAGGGCGCCCAGGTCTACGATGCGGCCGGCGGCCGCATGCTGAGCGCCCTGACCCTGGACCGGGAGACCGCCGCCACCGCGCTCGGCAAGATCGAGGCGGAGACGGGCGCCCTCTTCGCCGCCGTCGACCAGGACGGCACCGACGGCCACACGCTGATCGAGCCCGGTTACCGCATGGCCCACCCGACGCTGCCCGCCCGGCCGGTCCCGCACCGCGACTCCTTGTGGGAGCGGCCGATCGCCAAGGTCCTGATCCGCCATCCGGAGCTGACCGACGACGAACTGGCCGCCGCCGCCCGCTCGGTGGTGGACGGCCTCGCCACCGTCACGATGGCGGGACCGGGCACCGTCGAACTCCAGCCGCTCGGCGTCACCAAGGCCACCGGCCTCGCCCGGGCCGCCGCCCAGCTCGGCCTGGGCGAGGCCGACACCCTCGCCTTCGGTGACATGCCGAACGACGTGCCGATGCTGCGGTGGGCCGCCCACGGCGTCGCCATGGCCAACTCGCACGCGGAACTCCTCGCCGTCGCCGACGAGATCACCGTCAGCAACGAGGAGGACGGCGTGGCCCGGGTCCTGGAACGCCTCTACGGCTGACCGGCGGCCGGACCCGGCGTCCCCGGAGCCTCGTCCAGGTCCCCGCTCTCCTCCACCACCGCCTCGCAGGCGTCGCAGAGGGTGAGCCAGAGTCGGCGGGTGCGGCGCAGCCGGGCGGGGGCGGAGCACCTCTCGCAGAGGCTCTCGCTGCGGGCCGTGGTGACGTCGAGCAGCTCGTGCAGCCGGGCGTGCTCCTCGGGCGTCCAGCTCCGTTCGCCCGGCCGCCACGGGCGGGGGAACGCCTGGAAGGAGAGCCGCCCGTACTTCTGCTTCACCGCGAGGAGTTCGTAGGCGGGGAACTCGGCGGCTATCCGGCGGTGGCAGTCGAGGACCAGGCGCCGCCAGCCAGGGCCTATCGCGAACCGCCCGCCGGGGACGCGCAGCCGTGGCCGGAGCACGTCCAGGGCCGAGGCCGGGGGTGGGACGGGCGGTCCGGTCGCCTCGTCAGGACCGGGCGGCTGGTGCCCCAGTACCGTCATCCCTGCCTCCTCGGGGCGTCGCGCCGCCGTCACACGCCGACGGCATGTGCGGGACATCACTCGATGACAGTGTGCACGGTGCTTGACGCGGGGGAAGGGCCGGGGCGCGATCCGGACCCCGGTCGACCGGGAACGGGCGGTATCGTCCCCGTTCGGGCGGCCTCCGGGACGTGCCGGGTGGCCCGGGGCCGGCCCGCCCGTGCCCGCCTCCCGTGCGGAGGCTTCCTGTTCACGCCGTACGGGGGCCGCGCCGCACGGCGGTCTTCGCCCGAGAGGAGTCGCCGTGGCCACGGAGGAGGGGCCGGTTGTTTCCGGCCGGAGGCCGCCGCCCGCACCGTTCCCGCCGGTGGTCTGGATCGGTGGGCCGCCCGGCGCGGGCAAGAGCACCCTGGCCCGGGCGCTCGCCCACCGTCTGGGCCTTCGGCTCTACCAGAGCGACACCCTGACCTGGGACCACCGTGACCGCGCCCGGGCCGCGGGCCATCCGGCCGCGATCCGCTGGGAGGCGCTCGACCTCGGCGAGCGCTGGTCGGCCCCGCCCGCCGAACTCCTCGCCATGTCCCTGCACGCCGAACGCGGCGCGATGATCGCCGACGACGTACGGGCGCTGGGGCGCGGCCCGCTGACCGTGGTGGAGGGGACGCCGGTCACCCCGGACACCGTGCCGGACCCGGCCCGCGCGGTGTGGCTGATGCCCTCGCCGGAGCTCCAGCGCAGTCGGCTCGCCGAGCGCGGTCTGCCCGCGGGCGTCCACACGCTGTACACGTTGCTCCTCGCCGACATCGCGGCCCGCGTCGAGGCGCACGGCCTCGCCGGCCGCGTCGTCACGGTGACCCCCGACGCGACCCCCTCCGACACCCGCACCGCCGCCGAGGCCCTGCTCGCCGGAGCCCTCGCCGACGGCCCCGTGGCGGCGACCGCGGCCGAGCGCCAGGCCCTGCGCCGCGCGGAGAACGAGGCGGTGGCCGCCCAGTACCGCGCCCACCTCGCCCGTCCCTGGACCACCGGCGACCCGCGGACCGCGCCCGTCACCCTGACCTGCGAGTGTGCCGAGCCCAAGTGCACCGCCCGGCTCACCCTCCCGTTCGGCGCCTTCCCGCCGGCCAGCGGCGCGCCGCTGCGGTGCCACTGACCGCGGCCCGGCCGGTGCGCTGCGGGCCGCGGTGCCCGGCTATCCGGCCGTACGCGGAATCCGCCGCTCCCACGTGCGGTGGAAGATCACCTCGCCGCCCTCGGAGCAGGTCAGCTCGTTGCTGGTGAGGAAGTCCCCGGCGTCGCAGGTGATCTCGGAGCGGGTGCGGACCTCGGTGTCCCAGGCCAGTTCCGGGCGGCGCAGCCGGACCGTCCAGGAGGAGCGGGTGGTGGCGCTGAGCGGGTCGTCGTCGGTGATCGTGTACTGCTCCAGGGCGTCCTCGTGGAACTCCAGGCCGTCCGGGTAGATCCGGGTGCCGCCGTACCGGGGGTCGACGTCCAGGCGCCAGGTCCTGGCGGCCACGTCGTGGACGACGAGGCGTTCGGGCCGCCGGCCGGCGGGGTCCTCGGGGGCCGGGTGGATCACGGCGAGCGGCTCGGCCTGCTCGGGTTCGGCGAAGGCGATGGTGGCGTCCAGCGCCCGGTCCCCGGCGCCCCGCACCGGCAGTTCGAGACCGCTGCCCGCCGGGTCCAGGGTGAACCCGTCCTCGGAGCCGGGCTGCGGCCAGATCCACGGCCAGTACGCGGAGGAGACGGCGAGCCGGATGCGGTGGCCGGGCGGGAAGGCGTGGCCGATGCCGTTCAGCTCGAAGGTGACGTCCTCGGTGTCGCCGGGCCTCCACGGGGCGACCTTGTCGCGGCCGTACCGGGCGGAGAGGTTGAGGACGCCCCGGGTGACCAGGGTCGAGGAGCCGTCCGGCGCGACGTCGCAGAGCCGGGCGATGACCTGGCCGCGCGGGCTGGGACTGGTGAGGCGGAGCCGGACGCGGGGGCGGCCGAGGATCTGGAGCCGCTCGTCCACGGCGAACTCGAAGGCGGCCGAGTTGGCGTCCTCCTCACGCTGGTCGGGCGGCAGGTCGGCGTCGTTGCCGAAGGGGAAGTACCGGCCGGCGGCGAGCCCGGTGTGCTGCGGGGAGCGGACCAGGAGCGGCTCGCCCTGGAAGGCGTACTCGACCGGGGTGACGTACGGCGAGGGCCAGGCGGGGTCGCCGACCCAGTGGCCCTCCAGCTCCGGGTAGACGGTGGCGGGCGGGTGGGACTCGCTGATCCAGGAGCGGAGCTTGGGCTCGTTCATGACGCCGCTGTCCTTGCCCTTGAGGTGCTGGTCCCACCAGCGCAGCGTCTCCTGGAGGAAGCCGATCGCGGGGCCCGGCGGCAGGCCCCGGTCCGGGTACTGGTGCGACCAGGGTCCGATGAGGCCGCGTACCTGGTCGTCGGGGAGGTGGCGGACCAGTCGCAGCACGGTGTCGCGGTACGGGTCGTGCCAGCCGCCGACCGCCAGCACCTTCGCCTTGATCGCCGAGTAGTCCTCGCTGACGCTGCCGTGCCGCCAGTAGGCGTCGCGGGTCTGGTGGTCGAGCCAGGTGTGGATGAACGGGTCGACCGCCTCCAGCCGCTTCAGCCACATCCCGCGCCAGTCGGTCCCCACATACTCCGGGTCCGGCGGGCGGGAGACGAAGGCCAGCATGGTGGAGGCCCAGGCGTGCATGTCGACGGCGAGGACGGAGCCGCCCATGTAGTGCACGTCGTTGTCGTACCGGTCGTCGGCCGAGCAGACGGTGACGATCGCCTTCAGCGGCTCGGGGGCGAGCGCGGCGATCTGGAGCGAGTTGAAGCCGCCCCAGGAGATGCCGAACATGCCGACCCTGCCGTTGCACCAGGGCTGCTCGGCGAGCCAGTGGACCACCGCGACGCCGTCCGCCAGCTCGGTGGCGTCGTACTCGTCGCCGGGCAGCCCCTCGCTGTTGCCGTGGCCGCGCACGTCGACGCGGACCGAGGCGTAGCCGTGGCCCGCGTACCAGGGGTGGCGCTGCTGGTCGCGAGGGGCGGTCCAGTCGGTGACCCGGTAGGGCAGGTACTCCAGGAGGGCGGGGACCGGCTCGTCGGTGACCGGCCGCCAGATCCGGGCGTACAGGTGGGTGACCTCGGAGCCGTCGGCTCCGGGGCGGCCGGTCGGCAGCGGGATGCGGACGTCCTCGCGGACCGTCCGGTACGGCAGACCGGTGGCGATGTGCAGGGACATGGCGGGGGACCTCGCAGGGGGTGTTCGCGTGGGGGCGCGGGTCAGTGGACGGGGTGCATGGTGCGGCGCAGCCAGGGCGCGGCGGCGATCACGGCGAGACCGGCGACGACGGCGATGGAGCCGTTGACACCGAAGTAGGCGGGATGGGAGACCTCGCCGTAGAGCCGCACGACCTGGGACTGGATGCCGTTGGCGGCGGCCAGTGAGAGGAACCAGAGCGCCATGGTCTGGCTGGAGAAGGCGGCAGGCGCCAGCTTGGTGGTGGCCGACATGCCGGAGGTCTCCAGCAGGATGTCGCCGAGCCCGAGCAGCAGGTACGAGCCGACGATCCACCAGGCGGCCATGCGGTAGGTGTCGTCGGCGTGACCGGAGGTCGGCAGCACCATCAGCAGGAAGGAGAGCCCGCCGAGGACCACTCCGAGGGCGATCTTGTTGGAGGCGTGGGGCTGCCGCCTCCCCATCCGCGCCCAGACGGCGGCGACCACCGGCGCCAGCAGCACCTCGAAGGCGCCGAGCGCGGAGGCGTACCAGCTGGCCGGGAAGGTGAAGCCGAGGATCTCGGTGCGGGCGTTGGTGGATGCCAGCAGGATCATCGTCGAGTACGCCTGGAAGAGGATGAAGTTGAAGACCACCGAGGCGAGGAAGAGCACGACGTACGGTCGCAGGCGACCGCGTTCCGCCGGGGTGACCCGGGGGCTCTTGAACATCACCCAGAAGTAGGCGACCGGCGCCAGCACCGAGATCAGGGTGAGCGCGTCCACGAACCGGCTCAGCGTCAGCCAGCCGGCGAGGCTCAGCAGGCCGGCGAGGACGGCGAGGGCCACCAGGCCGCCGGCGATGAGCAGCACCGCCCGGCGCATCGCCGTCGGGGGCAGCGCGAACTCGGCGGCGTGCTTGCGCCCCGCGAGGTGGCGGCGGCCCAGCACGTACTGGACGAGACCGAGGGTCATGCCGACGGCGGCGGCCGAGAAGCCCCAGTGCCAGCCCTGGTGCTCGCCGAGCCAGCCGGTGATCAGCGGACCCAGGAAGGCGCCGATGTTAATGCCCATGTAGTAAAGGGCGAAACCGGCGTCGCGTCGCTCGTCGTCGGTGCGGTAGAGCTTGCCGACCATGGTGGCGACGTTCGGCTTCAGCAGACCGGTGCCGGCGCTGATCAGACCGAGACCGGTCCAGGTCATGGCGTCGGTGGGGACCGCCATGGAGTAGTGGCCGAGCGCGATGAGGACGCCGCCCCACAGCACCGCCCGGTACGAGCCGAGCATACGGTCGGCGAGCCAGCCGCCCGCCACCGAGACGAGGTAGACCATCGTTCCGTAGGCGGCGGAGACCGAGGCGGCGGTGCCCGGGTCCATGCCCATGCCGCCGCCCGCGACGGTGTCGGCGAAGAACAGGACGAGGATCGCCTGCATACCGAGGAAGGAGAACCGCTCCCAGACCTCCAGCCCGGAGAGGGTCGCGAGCCCTCTCGGCTGGCCGAAGAAGGCCGTGTCGTCCTGGGGCGGTGGCGCGTCCTCGGGGGGCGGCTCGCCGTCCGCGACCGGCGGGGGCCGTCGGGTTCGGTCGTCGTCTGCTGGGTTGTCGCTGGGCACGTCGCCTGCTTCCGCTCGTACGGGCAGCCAGGGCCGGGCGGGTGCGGCCCGGGCTGCGTGCCAGGGTGACAAACGGGGTGAAGGGCGGAGAGAAGGGGGTCGGACGGCGGTCGGGGCGGCCGGTGCGGTCGCACGGGGCATTTGCGAACATACCGGTCACCGGGGCTGGATGCCCGGGGGGCGGCGCGGGCGCGTCCCGGGCGTGCCCGCGCCCGTCCGGGGGCGACGCGTGACGGGCGATTCGACGGGCAGGCGCTCACGGTGATCGAAAGCAGACCGGATACGCTGACGTGAGCGCCGACGGCGACACATCGACAAACACTGGTGTTCGATCGACAATCGCCAGCGGCGCCGGGAAGACCGGTGCCGCCGGCGGACCGGGCCGACCGGGCGATCCGGGCACCATCAGCAGACAGGAGACCCCCTCGTGACCGTCGTCGGGCCGTTCGGGCTGAGCGTGCGGGACCAGGCACTCGAAGCCGATGTCCAGGCCGGAATGACGGCTGTCGAGGCCGGTCTCCTGGAGGCCACCAAGAGCGAGGTCTCCTTCATCACGGATGCCGCGCAGCACCTGGTGAAGGCCGGCGGCAAGCGTTTCCGCCCGCTCCTGGTGATGCTCGCCGCGCAGTTCGGTGACCCGGACGCGCCGGGCATCGTCCCCTCCGGCGTGGTGGTCGAGCTGACCCACCTGGCCACGCTCTACCACGACGACGTCATGGACGAGGCCGACGTGCGCCGCGGAGTGCCCAGCGCCAACGCCCGCTGGGACAACTCGGTGGCCGTCCTCACCGGTGACTTCCTGTTCGCCCGCGCCTCCCACATCCTCGCCGACCTCGGCCCCGAGGCCGTCCGCGTCCAGGCCGAGGCGTTCGAGCGGCTGGTCACCGGCCAGATCATGGAGACCGCGGGCCCGCGCGACGGCCGCGACCCGGTCGACCACTACCTCGACGTCATCGGCGGCAAGACCGGTTCGCTGATCGCGGTCGCCGGGCGGTTCGGCGCGATGATGTCCGGCGCCGACGAGCGCGTCATCGACGTCCTCACGCAGTACGGCGAGCGCCTCGGCGTCGCCTTCCAGCTCGCCGACGACGTCCTCGACATCGCCAGCGACAGCCACGAGTCGGGCAAGACCCCCGGTACCGACCTCCGCGAGGGCATCCCCACCCTCCCCGTCCTCCTGCTGCGCGACCGGGCCCGCCGCGAGTCCCGCCCCGAGGACCTCGCCCTGGTCGCCCTCCTCGACTCCGACCTGTCCGACGACGCCCGACACGCCGAGGCCCTGGCCGCGATGCGCGCCCACCCGGCACTGGAGCAGGCCCGCCGCGAGACCGTCCGGTACGCCGAGGAGGCACGCGCCGCCCTCACCCCGCTGCGCGAGTGCCCGGCCAAGGCCGCCCTGACCGAACTCTGCGACGCGGTGGTGCACCGGGCGGGCTGACGCCCCGTCGGCCCCGAGCGTCCCCTACGGGTCGTTCCTCCCGGAGTCCGCCCGCCGTCATCCTCCAGCGGTACACCGGGTTGAGCCCCGGGGCTGACGCGTCGCGGCCTCCGTTTTGGTCAGATGGTGGAAGACCGCTCCTTGCCCCGACCGGGTGAGCGCGCCAGGCGCCGCAGGGCGCGAGCGGACACCGAGTACCACCGCGACCACGGAGGAAGCGCCATGGCACCGAACGATTCCGCTACGAGCCCCACCGCCCCCGCCGGACAGCGCGGGCCCGCCCGGCTCGCCGCCCGGTACGGCGTGCCGGTCGCCGTCATCGGCGTGGCCGCCGTCACCATCGGCCTGGTCCCCGCGCTCGCCGCGAGCGGCGACCCGGACCTGCCCGAGGTCACCGCCCAGGAGCTGGTGGAGAAGATCGCCGCCTCCGAGACCGACCGGTTCTCCGGCACCGTCAAGGTCTCCGTCGACCTGGGGCTCCCCTCCTTCGGCGGCCTCGACCTCTCCGAACTGGCCGGCAGCCTCGGCGCCGAGGGCGAGGGCGGCAAGGGCGGCACCACCGCCACCCCCGAGGAGAAGCTGACCTCGCTGGCCTCCGGCACCCACACCCTGCGCGTCGCGGGCGACGGCCCCGACCGCCAGAAGCTCACCTTCGTGGACGGCGCCGACGAGTACAGCCTCATCCGCGACGGCGAGCAGGTCTGGGCCTACGACGGCTCCACCGGCGAGGCCCTGCACACCAGGGGCGAGTCCGGCGGCACGGCCAAGGGCGACCGCCCGGCCGACGACCACGCCTCCGGCATGTCCCCGAAGGAACTGGCCACCCAGGCGCTGGACGCCGCCGACGAGACCACCCGCGTCACCGTCGACGGCACCACCAGCGTCGCGGGCCGCGACGCCTACCAGCTCGCCCTCAGCCCCAAGGACTCCGGCTCCACCGTCAAGGCCGTCCGCATCGCCGTGGACGCCGAGACCGGCACCCCGCTGAAGTTCACCGTCGCCCCGGCCGGCGGGGGCAAGGCCATCGTCGACGCGGGCTTCTCCAAGATCGACTTCGCCCGCCCGGCCGCCGGCACCTTCGCCCCGCCGAAGGACGCCAAGATCACCGAGTCGGACCGACTCGGCCCGCGCGAGGCGCCCGGGAGCGGCGACCACGCCAAGGCCCCGAAGGACGCCGAGGCCGCCCTGAACTCCCTCCCCGGCCCCCTCGCCGGCCTCGCCTCGGCCGACGGCACCGAGGTCCACGGCAAGGGCTGGGCCTCGGTGGCCGAACTGACCTTCCCCGAGGGCGAGGGCCTGCCGACCGGCGGCTCCGGCTCAAACGCCCCCGCCGGCCTCTCCCTCGACTCCCTCGGCAAGAAGGTGAAGGGCGACTTCGGCACGGGCACCCTCTTCTCGACCCGTGTCGTCAACGCCCTGGTCACCGAGGACGGGCGGGCGTTCGTCGGGGCGGTGACCCCGGAGAAGCTGATGGAGGTGGCGGGGAAGTAGGGCCCCGGCGGGTAGCTGACCTCGCGCCTGCATGTGGCGAGGCCCCGCCCTTCGACTCCGGCTCGGAGCCGAAGGGCGGGGCTTGCTCGTGCGGCACGGGCCAGGCCCCGGAAACTCCTGTGCCCGTACCTCGCGGGCACAGGCCTCCAGGGACGCCCCCTAGTGCACGCAGAACTCGTTCCCCTCCGGGTCCCGCATGACCACCCAGGTGCCCCCGGCCTCCGCCACCTCCCGCTCCACCGTCGCCCCCAGTTCCGTCAGGCGCCGGACCTCGGACTCGCGGGGGCGTCCGCCGGAGTGGAGGTCGATGTGGAGGCGGTTCTTGGCGGACTTGGGTTCGGGGACGCGCTGGAAGAGGATGCGGCGGCCCTCGCCGGCGCCGGTCTCCTCGTCGACCGGGTCCTCGGGGTGGCGTACGGCGATCAGGTCGCGCCAGGCGCGGCGGCCCTGGAACTCGACGGTGGCCTCCTCGGGGGCGCCGCCGAAGCTGAGGACGCGCGCGATCAGGGCGTCGTTGTCCTCGATGGCGTAGCCGAGCGCCCCCGACCAGAAGAGGGCCTGGGCGTGCGGGTCGTGGGCGTCGACGACGAGTTTCCAGTGGACGGGGGTGACGGGCGTGGCGGGTGGGGTCGGGGAAGTCATGCGGTCATTCAAGCGCCGGGGGGCGGCGGGGGAGGGGCGAACACGGTGAACGGGCGCGCACGGGGAGCCCAGGCGGCTCCGGGGTACCGTTCGGGCAGCCGCCGTGGCAGGTCCCGGCGCCCGGGGGAGCAAGGGGGGGGCAGCCGTGCGGGACGACGGCGTGGCGGGCGGTGTGGTCCCGGACGGACGCGCGGCAGGGGGCGAGCGACGGTGGGCGTGGCCCTTGACCGTGGCCGCCAACCTCTGCCTGGGGGTGGTCGGACTCGTCCCCTTCTTCCTCCTCATGCTCTTCCTCATCAACTTCCCGCTCGCCGCGCTCGGTCTCACCAGCCGCGAACCGACCGAGAACGACGGCATGTTCCCGTGGGCGGTGGTCCTCACCCCGCTGCTCCTCGGCCTCTGCGCCCTGTGGTTCCTGGCCAACCTGGGGCTCAGGAACCTCACACCTGCCGAGCACGCCCGCCGCCACTGGTGGCTCGCGGCCTTGCTGACCAGCGCCCCCGCTCTCTCCCTGCCGGTGGGGGCGCTGGTCAGCGGCTCGTTCTGAGGGTCAGCCGGACGACGCCGCCACCCGGCCGCCCGCCAGCTCCAGTCGCCGCCCGGTGAAACGCTCCCGGAAACGCCGGTCGTGGGAGACCACGACGACCGCGCCCGCGTACGCCTCCAGCGCCTCCTCCATCTCCTCGACCAGGGTGAGCGAGAGGTGGTTGGCGGGTTCGTCGAGGACCAGCAGGTCGGCGGGGCGGGAGACGAGCCGGGCCAGGGAGAGCCGCCGCCGCTGGCCCGCCGAGAGGGCAGGAACCGGCACGGCCAGGTCGTCCTCGCGGAACAGGCCCAGCGCCAGCAACTCGGCCGCGTACTCGTCCGGGTGGCCCGGCCGGCCCGCCGCGTACGCGGTGAGCAGCGGCACCGGCGCCGGGTCGACGGGCAGTTCCTGCGCCAGGTGGGCGATCCGGGCGCCGGGGGCGCGTTCGACCGTGCCGGCGTCGGGCTTCAGGGCGCCGCAGACCACCCGGAGCAGGGTGGTCTTGCCGGCGCCGTTCGGCCCGGTCACCAGCAGGCGACCGCCTCGCTCGACCTGGAGCGCGTCGACGTGCAGGCGGCCGGCGACGCGTACGCCGGTGAGGGCCAGCAGGGGCGCGGACCGCTCCGGCTCCGTGTCCGGGCCGGTGTGCGGGCTGAGGGCGGCACGGAAGCGGAGCGGCTCGGGCGGCGGCGGGACGGGAGCGGCCCGGAGCCGGTCCAGGCGCTCCCGGGCGGCCCTGACCTGGCCCGACAGCTTGTTCTCGGAGGAGCGGCGATGCTTGCCGAACCCCTCGCCGGGGTCGCGCCCGGTCGTCGCGAGGCGGTGTCCCGCCGCGGCGACCAGCTCCTGCGTCCGGGCGACCTCGGCCACGTACTCCTCGTACTCGTGGGCCCGGCGGCGCCGGGCGGCGGCCTTGGCGCGGCGGTAGCCCGGCCAGCCGTCGCCGTAGCGGGTGACGGCGCGGGTGTCGCGGTCGACCTCCAGGATCGTGGTCGCCACCCGCTGGAGGAAGCCGCGGTCGTGGGTGACGGTGACCAGCGTGCCGCGGTGGGCGCGGAGCCGGTCGGCGAGCCAGTCGGTGGAGCGGTCGTCGAGGTGGTTGGTGGGCTCGTCGAGCAGGAGGAGTTCGGGGGCGGCGGCCAGCACGCAGGCGAGCGCCAGCCGCGACTGCTCCCCGCCGGAGAGCGAACCGAGCCGCCGGTCGCGGCCGAGGTGGCCGAGGCCCAGGTGGTGCAGGGAGGTCTCGACCCGGGTGTCGGCCCGGTAGCCGTCGCGGGCCTCGAAGGCGGCGAGCAGTTCGCCGTACTCGGCCAGCTCACGCTCCCCGGCCTCGCCCAGCCGCTCCCCGGCCGCCTGGAGCCGGGACTCCAGCTCCCGCAGGCCGGCGAGGGCGTCGTCCACGGCGTCCTGGACGGTGAGGTGCGGCGCGAGGTCGAGGGTCTGGCGGAGGTGTCCGGTGCCGCCCGGCGCGACCACGGTGATCTCGCCGGAGTCGGGCGCCTCGGCCCCGGCGATCAGCTTGAGCAGCGTCGACTTGCCGGAGCCGTTCTCGCCGATGACCCCGGCGCGTTCACCGGGGCGGACGGTCAGCGAGACCTGGTCGAGGACCGCCCGCTCGCCGTACGCCTTGGAGACGTCCTTCAGGGCGAGCTGGGCGGAACGGGCGGGGGCGTGCGGGGTGCGGGGGATAGGGGTGCGCGAAGGCATGGGTGTCCCTGGGATGCGTACGGACCGTGGGCGCGGAAGAGCGCGTTCCGGCAGGCCCGGGCGTGCCGGCGGACATCCCCGCCTCAGGGTGGCGGACGCGCGGCTCAGCTCACGGGGCGCGGAACGCGCTCGCGCTCAGCGGAAGTAGTAGTACGAGTACATACGCATGAGGCCAGGCTAACGGGGCCGGGCCGGACGCCGCCAACGGTTTCTCGCGGGCGGCCCACCTGTAGCCTCCGTCCGGCCGCTCAGAGCCGGGGCGCGGGGTCCTCGGCGGCGGCCACGGTCTCCGGGCCGGGTGCCGCCTCGACGGAACCGGAAGCCGCGGGCTGCTCGGCCGCCGGTGCCGCGGCCTGCGGAAGCCGGTCCGCCAGCTCGGCGGCCCGGGCGCGGTTGCGGTGGGCGGTGCGGAAGGCGTCCCAGGTCAACAGGGTCAGCGCCAGCCAGACCAGGCCGAAACCGGCCCAGCGCTCCGGCGGCATCTCCTCCTTGAAGTAGAGGACGCCCAGCACGAACTGGAAGACCGGCGCCAGGTACTGGAGCAGCCCCAGCGTGGAGAGCGGCACCCGGATCGCCGCCGCGCCGAAGCAGACCAGCGGCACCGCCGTCACCACGCCGGTCAGCGCCAGCAGCACCGCGTGCCCGCCGCCCGCCGTCCCGAAGGTCGACTCGCCGCGCGCGCCGAGCCACAGCACGAAACCGAGCGCCGGCAGGAACTGGATCGCGGTCTCGGCCGCCAGCGACTCGACACCGCCGAGGTTCACCTTCTTCTTGACCAGGCCGTAGGTCGCGAAGGAGAAGGCCAGCACGAGGGAGATCCAGGGCGGCTGCCCGTAGCCGAAGGCGAGGACCAGCACCGCGGCGAGTCCCGTGCCGACCGCCGCCCACTGGACGGGGCGCAGCCGCTCCTTCAGGAGCAGCACCCCCATGGCGATGGTCACCAGCGGATTGATGAAGTAGCCGAGCGACGCCTCGACCACGTGGTTGCTGTTGACCGACCAGATGTACAGGCCCCAGTTGACGGTGATCACGGCCGCCGCCACCGTCACGAGGCCGAGCCGGCGCGGCTGGCGCACCAGCTCGCCCGCCCAGCTCCAGCGACGCAGCACCACCAGCACGATCCCCACCACGGCCAGCGACCAGACCATGCGGTGGGCCAGGATCTCCCCGGCCCCGGCGGGCTTCAGCAGCGGCCAGAAGAGCGGCACGAGGCCCCACATGCTGTACGCGGCGACGCCGTTGAACAGCCCGGCCCGGGCCGAGAGGGCGCCCGCCGTCGCCTCCGGTGGCGCGGGCGGCGCGGGTGCGGTGGACGACGACGGCTTCACGGGCCCCTCCTGCGGCGACGCGGCCGACTGTCCAGCGCGGCCCTGAGCCGAATGTAGCGCCGCACGCCCGGGCTGTCATGTCCGTACCGCGATACGGTCCTGACAGTCCGGGCGAGGAGTTCCGGTGCGCGACCCGCCTGATGTGCGCCCCCCGCTCGATCCTGGAGCACGGCACCAGTCGCTGGGGTGTGCTGGTGCTGATCGCGCTCGCCGAGCGCTCCTACCGCTTCAGCGAACTGCGGCGGGCCGTCGACGGCGTCAGAGAGAAGATGCTCACCCAGACCCTCCAGACCCTGGAGCGGGACGGCATCGTCCACCGCGACGCCCACCCGGTGATTCCGCCGCGCGTCGACTACTCCCTCACGCCGCTCGGCCAGGAGGCCGCCGGCCTCGTCCGATCCCTGGCCCGCTGGACCGGCGAACGTCTCACCGGCGTGGAGGCGGCCAGGCGGGAGTACGACGCGCGGCGTGAGGCCACAGGCAAGCGTCGCGGATGAGTGGCCCCGGGCGCCTGCGCGCGGCCTGACCCCCGCTCCACGCCGACGGGCCGGGGCGCGCCGATCGGCGCGCCCCGGCCCGTGCCAGGTGGGGTGGGGGTGCCGCGGCCCGGCCGCGGCACCCGCGCGTCAGCCCGCGACCGTCCAGGTGTCGTTGCCCGTGAGCAGCGCGGACAGGTCGCCCTCGCCCTGCCGCTCGACGGCCTCGTCCAGCTGGTCGGACATGAGCGTGTCGTAGACCGGCCGGTCGGCGCTGCGGAAGACACCGATGGGCGTGTGGTGCAGCGTGTCCGGGTCGGCCAGCCGGGAGAGGGCGAAGGCGGTCGTCGGCGAGGCGTTGTGCGCGTCGTGGACGAGGATGTCCGCCTCGTTCTGCGGCGTGACGTCGACCACCCGCAGGTCGCCGGTGGCCGCGTCGCGGACGACGCCCTTGGCGTGGTCCACGCCGAAGCGGATGGGCTTGCCGTGCTCCAGACGGATCACGGCCTCCTCCGCCTGCTGCTTGTCCTTGAGGACCTCGAAGGCGCCGTCGTTGAAGATGTTGCAGTTCTGGTAGATCTCCACCAGCGCCGTGCCCGGGTGGTCGGCGGCGGCCCGGAGCACCTCGGTGAGGTGCTTGCGGTCGGAGTCCACCGTGCGGGCGACGAACGAGGCCTCGGCGCCGATCGCCAGCGACACC
Organism: Streptomyces diastaticus subsp. diastaticus; assembly: GCF_011170125.1. Lineage (NCBI taxonomy): Bacteria > Bacillati > Actinomycetota > Actinomycetes > Kitasatosporales > Streptomycetaceae > Streptomyces > Streptomyces diastaticus. The sequence continues at coordinate 1,438,041 of NZ_BLLN01000002.1, forward strand.
GGGTTGAACGGCGCGTCCAGCGAACCCATCGGCGAGGACTTGGTCAGCTTGCCGACCTCGGAGGTGGGCGAGTACTGGCCCTTGGTCAGCCCGTAGATCCGGTTGTTGAAGAGGAGGATCTTGAGGTTGACGTTGCGGCGCAGCGCGTGGATCAGGTGGTTGCCGCCGATCGAGAGCGCGTCGCCGTCACCGGTGACCACCCAGACGGACAGGTCGCGGCGCGAGGTGGCCAGACCGGTCGCGATGGCCGGGGCGCGGCCGTGGATGGAGTGCATCCCGTAGGTGTTCATGTAGTACGGGAAGCGCGAGGAGCAGCCGATGCCGGAGACGAAGACGATGTTCTCCTTCGCCAGCCCCAGCTCCGGCATGAAGCCCTGGACGGCGGCGAGGACCGCGTAGTCACCGCAGCCCGGGCACCAGCGGACCTCCTGGTCGGACTTGAAGTCCTTCATGGACTGCCTGGCCTCGCTCTTGGGCACCAGCGACAGCGACTGGAAGGAGCGAGGGGCGTCCGCGGCTGTGGTGGCGTCAGCCATCGAGGGCCTCCTTGAGCGCGGTGGCGAGCTGCTCGGCCTTGAAGGGCAGGCCGGTCACCTGGGTGAAGGACTGGGCGTCGACGAGGTACTTGGCGCGGATCAGCGAGGCGAGCTGGCCGAGGTTCATCTCCGGGACGACGACCTTGTCGTACCGCTTCAGGATCTCGCCGAGGTTCTTCGGGAACGGGTTGAGGTGGCGCAGGTGCGCCTGGGCGACGTACTCGCCGTCGGTCCGCATACGGCGCACGGCCGCCGTGATCGGGCCGTAGGTCGAACCCCAGCCGAGGACCAGCAGGCGGGCGCCGCCCGAGGGGTCGTCGACCTCGATGTCCGGGACGTCGATGCCGTCGATCTTGGCCTGGCGGGTGCGGACCATGAACTCGTGGTTGGCCGGGTCGTAGGAGATGTTGCCCGTGCCGTCCTGCTTCTCGATGCCGCCGATGCGGTGCTCCAGGCCGGCGGTGCCGGGCACGGCCCACGGGCGCGCCAGCGTCTCGGGGTCGCGCTTGTACGGCCAGAAGACCTCGGTGCCGTCGTCCTGGGTGTGGTTCGGGCCGGTCGCGAACGGGGTGCGCAGGTCGGGCAGGGTGTCGGTGTCCGGGACGCGCCACGGCTCGGAGCCGTTGGCCAGGTAGCCGTCGGAGAGCAGGAAGACCGGCGTGCGGTACTCCAGCGCGATCCGGGCCGCCTCGATCGCCGCGTCGAAGCAGTCGGCCGGGGTCTGCGGGGCGATGACCGGGACCGGCGCCTCGCCGTTGCGCCCGTACATCGCCTGGAGCAGGTCGGCCTGCTCGGTCTTGGTGGGCAGGCCCGTGGAGGGGCCGCCGCGCTGGATGTCGACGATGAGCAGCGGCAGCTCCAGGGAGACCGCCAGGCCGATCGTCTCCGACTTCAGCGCCACACCGGGGCCGGAGGTCGTCGTCACCGCGAGCGACCCGCCGAAGGCGGCGCCCAGCGCGGCGCCGATCCCCGCGATCTCGTCCTCGGCCTGGAAGGTCCGCACGCCGAAGTTCTTGTGCTTCGACAGTTCGTGCAGGATGTCCGAGGCCGGCGTGATCGGGTACGAGCCGAGGTAAAGCGGCAACTGGGCCTGTCGGCCGGCGGCGACGAGGCCGTAGGAGAGCGCCAGGTTCCCCGAGATGTTCCGGTAGGTGCCGGTGGGGAAGGCCGCCGCGGCGGGGGCGACCTCGTAGGAGACGGCGAAGTCCTCGGTGGTCTCGCCGAAGTTCCACCCCGCGCGGAACGCGGCGATGTTGGCCGCCATGATGTCCGGCTTCTTGGCGAACTTCGACTTCAGGAACTTCTCGGTGCCCTCGGTGGGGCGGTGGTACATCCACGACAGCAGCCCGAGCGCGAACATGTTCTTCGAGCGCCCGGCGTCCTTGCGGGAGAGGTCGAACTCCTTCAGCGCCTCGACCGTCAGCGTGGTCAGCGGCACCGGGTGGACGCTGTAGCCGTCCAGGGAGCCGTCCTCCAGCGGGGACTGGGCGTACCCCACCTTCTGCATCGCGCGCTTGGTGAACTCGTCGGTGTTGACGATGATCTCCGCGCCGCGCGGCACGTCGGCGATGTTGGCCTTCAGCGCCGCCGGGTTCATCGCGACCAGGACGTTCGGGGCGTCGCCCGGGGTGAGGATGTCGTGGTCGGCGAAGTGCAGCTGGAACGAGGAGACGCCCGGCAGGGTGCCTGCGGGGGCCCGGATCTCGGCCGGGAAGTTGGGCAGCGTGGAGAGGTCGTTGCCGAAGGAGGCCGTCTCGGAGGTGAAACGGTCACCGGTCAGCTGCATACCGTCGCCGGAGTCGCCCGCGAAGCGGATGATCACCCGGTCCAGCTTGCGGACCTCCTTGGCCTCGGTCTGCTGTCCGGCATCCGGTGACGGACCGGACGCGCCGTCCTGACCGGCGCCCGGCAGCGGCGGCCGCTGTTCGGCGACAACGGCGCCGTCGGCCTGCTCGGCTGTGCTACTGACCTGGCTGGTCACGGAACTGGTCCTCCCGTCGGGGCAGTGTGGTCTCCCCGCCACGGGGCAGGGACAGCGGGGGAAGCGCCGGCCCGTCGGCTCTCCCGGGGACCACCCTACGTCGGTAAGGGTGGCCTTCCTCGGGTTGCTCGCATGATGGACGGGCAGGTGAGACGGCTTCCCGAGGCACTTTGTATGGATATGTAAGCATCCGCGCTTCCGTTCGCGCCTCCGCGCTCCGGCGCGCGACTCGTTCTTTCGTCCCAGGCGGGATCAGCCCCGGCGCCCGGCTGGGTCAGCCCCGGAGACTAGGCCGTCCGACTGCCCGACTGCCCGACTGCCCGACTGCCCGGCCGCTCCGGACGGCCCCCGGCCCACCTCGCCGAGGCTGGGCCGTCCGCCACCGGGGAAGGCGCGGTGGAAGGCGCGGTGTGCCGGGCCTTCCCGGCGGCGGCCGGGCACACGGCCGTGGTCAGGAACCGGACAGCCGGCGGTCAGGAATTCAGGTACGTCAGCACCGCCAGGACTCGGCGGTGGTCGCCGTCGCTCGGGGAGAGGCCGAGCTTCTGGAAGATGTTGCTCACATGCTTCTCGACCGCGCCGTCGCTCACCACCAGCCGACGGGCGATCGCGGCGTTGGTCCGGCCCTCCGCCATCAGCTCCAGCACCTCCCGCTCCCTGGGGGTGAGGACCGCCAGCACGTCCTGCTTGCGGCTGCGGCCCAGCAGCTGGGCCACCACCTCCGGGTCGAGGGCCGTGCCGCCGCTCGCCACCCGCACCACCGCGTCCACGAACTCCCGGACCTCCGCCACGCGGTCCTTCAGCAGATAGCCGACCCCCCTGGTCTCACCTGCCAGCAGCTCCACCGCGTACTGCTCCTCCACGTACTGCGAGAGGACCAGGACCCCCACCCGGGGGTGGGTCTGCCGCAGCAGCACCGCCGCCCGCACCCCCTCATCCGTATGGGTGGGAGGCATCCGCACGTCGGCGACCACCACGTCCGGCAGGCTCCCCTCCGCCGCCAGCTCGTCGATGGTCTTCAGGAGGGCCTGCGCGTCCCCCACCCCCGCGACGACCTCGTGCCCCCGGTCGGTGAGCAGCCGCGTCAGCCCCTCCCGCAGCAGCACCGAATCCTCCGCGATGACCACCTTCACCTTGTCCTCCACCACACCCGCTCCCTGCACACCCACGGCCTACGCCCCCCGGGTCGTCCTGGTCCTGCCGGACCGCCGCGGCCTCGTGCCCCGGCGAGGGGTACAGCATCCCAGGGATCGCCGAAACGCGTCGGCGGGCGGCCGGAACAGTGGATGGCGGGGCGGTTGTGGACAACTTCCTCGCTCGTGCGGGTGAACGGACCGGGCCCAGGCGTCGCAGAGTCCCGGCGCCGGGACGGGTCCGCTCGGCGAGGCCACGGCAGGCGGCCTCCGGCATCGGGGCGGCCCCCGTCCTCGCGGCCGAGCCGGCGCGTCGGCCGGGCGTCTGGCCGGCCGGCCAGACGCCACCGCTCCGCAGGCCCGCGCGGGGCCCTCCCGGTTCAGGAGGGCCGCCAGGGGATCTCCGCGGTGGCGGTGGTGCCGGACCCGGCCGGGGAGTCGACCACCAGGACGCCGTCGACCGCGTCCATCCGCCGCGCCAGGGCGGTCAGCCCCGTACCGGCCTGCGGGGCGGCGCCGCCCAGGCCGTCGTCCGAGACCTGGAGCATCAGCCGGTGGCCGGAGCGCCAGACGTCGACCCGCGCCGAGCGTGCCTGGCTGTGCCGGCTGACGTTCTGGAGCAGTTCGGAGACGGCGAAGTACGCGATGCCCTCCACCGCCGGGGCGGGCCGCGCCGGCAGATCCACCTCGACCCGGACCGGCACCGGGCAGCGCGCGGCGAGCGCCGAGAGCGCCGGGTCCAGGCCCCGGTCGGTGAGGATCGCCGGGTGAATGCCCCGGGCGAGCCCCCGCAGCTCCTGGAGGACCGCCTTCACCTCGCCGTGCGCCGCCGCCACGAGGCGGGCCGCGCTCTGCGGGTCCTTCTCCAGCTCGGCCTTGGCCAGCCCCAGCTCGGCCTCCAGACCCTGGAGCCGGGCCTGCGCCCCGTCGCGGAGCTCACGCTCGATCCGCCGCAGGTCCGCCGCGGCGGTGTCGACCACGGCGCCCCGGTCCGACTCCAGCTCGACCACGCGGTTCTCCAGCCGCGACGGCCCGAGCAGCTCCGCCACCATCAACCGGTCGACCGAGGCCAGCCCCCGGATCAGCCACGGCACGAGCAGTGTCAGCGCGAGCCCCACCACACTGGCCAGGGCGATCTCCGGCGGGCTGTCGAGGTAGACCTGCCGGTCGCCGTCGCCGTAGAGCTGGATTCCCGGGATGTCGGCGTACCGGGGGAAGACCCACTGCCACAGCGGGTACGTCAGCATCGCCCAGCCGTACGCCCAGACGGGGAGGACGAGGCAGAAGGCGAACACCGCCCACGGGAAGTGCAGGAGGGTGTAGAGCAACTGGCGCCAGGACTCCCCGCTCCTGAGCACCGAGGTCATCCACCCGAGCACGCCGGGCTTCCGTCTCCGCACCGGCTGCGGCTCCGCCACGCGCAGGCCCAGCAGCGCCCGCGCCCTCGCCCGCTCCAGCACCCCGACGCCCCGGCACCCGGCGAGCCCCAGGGCCAGTACCGGGACGCCGATGAAGGTGACCAGCAGGCCCGTGCCGAGCGCCAGTGCCGTCACCGCGTAGACGAAGGTGGCGGTGGCGATCGGCAGGTTCAGCAGGAGGTGGGCGAAGTCTCCCCAGGTACGGGCCGCGAAGGGGGCCGCCAGCACCTGCGGGACCCGGCGCCGCCCGGACCCGGGCCGCACGGGGCTCCCCTGGTACTCGTGCTCGTGCCCGTGCTCGGTGGTCATCCGTCCGCCTCTTTCCTCGACCCCGCACATCGCCCGGTCGTCCGGCCGCGCCGCCGTGAGCGGCGACTCCACCAGAGTCGCCGCTCACGCAGGCCGGGGCCATGGAGCGGGCGGGGGTCCTGGTACGGGGGTTTCCCCTACCGCCGGACAGGTGCGGACCGCAGGGCGCACCACGGGCGCGGCGGCCCGCCCGGAGTGAGGCCGGGCGGGCCGCCGTGTTCCGCGGGAGGTGCGACCGTCAGCCGCCTTCGGCGGCGGGACGGGCGCGCCAGGGCAGCTCGGCCGTGGCCACCGTCGGCCCGCCGGCGGGGGAGCCGACCGTGAAGACGCCGTCCACGGCGTCCAGCCGCTCGGCGAGCCCGGCCAGCCCACTGCCGCCGTCCAGCCGCGCGCCGCCGCGCCCGTCGTCCTCCACCCGCAGCAGAAGCCGGTCGCCGGAGCGCCATACGTCGACCGAGGCGGTGCGCGCCCGGCTGTGCTTGCTGATGTTCTGGAGGAGCTCGGAGACGGTGAAGTAGGCGATGCCCTCGATGGCGGCCGCCGGACGCTCGGGCAGCTCCACCGTGGCCCGCACCGGCACCGTGCACCGTGCGGCGAGGGAGGAGAGCGCGGCGCCCAGCCCCCGGTCGGTCAGCACCGCCGGATGGATGCCGCGGGCGAGGTCCCGCAGCTCCTGGAGGGCCAGCTTGACCTCGCCGTGCGCCTCGTCGACCATCGCGGCCACCGTCGCGTCGGCCGTCCCCTCGGCCAGCTTCTCCTTCGCCAGCCCCAGCCCCATGGCGAGGTTGACCAGCCGTGCCTGCGCCCCGTCGTGCAGGTCCCGCTCGATCCGCCGGAGGTCCGCCGCGGCCGTGTCGACGACCACGCCCCGGTCCGACTCCAGTTCGGCGATCCGCTTCTCCAACTCGTCGGAGGGGGAGAGCAGTCCGCGCACCATCGCCCGGTCGGCGTCGCTCAGCAGCCGGATGAGGAACGGCAGCACCGGCCACAGCACCAGCAGCCCGACCAGCGTCACCGAGAAGGTGAGGACGCCCCAGGGCAGCCGCACCAGCGAGAAGAGCATCGCCCGCCAGCCGACCGGGTCCGACAACGCCTGCCACAGCCCGGCCAGGAACCCGGCGCCACGCCGCCGCGGCAGCGGACTGGGCTCCTCCACCCGCACCCTCAGCAACGCCCGCGCGCGCCCCCGCTCGAACCGTCCGAGCAGCCGCGCCCCGCCGAGCGCCACCGCGAGCAGCGGCAGGCCGATCACCGTGACGGCCAGGCCGCCGCCGAGCGCGAGCGTGGTCACCGCGTAGACGAAACCGACGATGGTGCACGGCAGGTTGGCCAGGAGGTAGCTGACCTCCCGCCAGGTCTGCCCCTCCATGGCGAGGAGCCGGGGGCGGGGCGGTGTCGGCTCGCCGGAGGGGCCGGGGGCGCTCTCGATGGTCGGTGTGCTCATGTCTGACAGGGTCCCCCGTCACGGGGGCGCCCCGCCATGAGGTGCGCCGGTCGCCGTGCCGGGGGTTAACCCCACCCTCCTCAGGTCCGTGGGCGTTCCGGGCCCGCCCGGGGCCGGACGGCTGCTTACGGCATCTTTAGCAGGCCCTAGACTCCCGTGCGTACGGATCGTCGGACGCGAGGCGTCCCGGAACAGGGCGCGGGAGAGAGGTCGTCGCATGACGGTGCTCGCCGGGGAGTACTTCCGGTCGTACTCGGTCGTCGGCCTGCTCGCCGTTCTCGGTGTGCTGTTCGTCGCCGTGGCCTTCGGCGCGGGCCGGCTGCTGCGGCCGGCTGTCCCCACGCCGGAGAAGCTGCTCACCTACGAGTGCGGCGTCGACCCCGTCGGCGAGGGCTGGGCCCACACCCAGGTCCGCTACTACGTCTACGCCTTCCTGTACGTGATCTTCGCCGTCGACTCGGTCTTCCTCTTCCCCTGGGCGACGGTCTTCGCCGAGACCGGGTACGGGGCGACGACGCTCGTGGAGATGTTCATCTTCCTGGGCTTTCTGACCATCGGCCTGCTCTACGCATGGAAGAAGGGCGTCCTCACATGGACGTGACACCCCCCGCAACCGGCCAGGGCCAGGCCCCCGCGCCCGGCCCCGTGGCGCTGCCCGAGCCCCAGCGGCTCGGCGGGCTCGCCCGCCTGGCCCCCGCCCCGATGAAGGTGGTCCTCAACTGGGGCCGCCGCTACAGCCTGTGGGTCTTCAACTTCGGACTCGCCTGCTGCGCCATCGAGTTCATCGCCGCCTCGATGGCCCGCCACGACTTCATGCGCCTCGGCGTCATCCCCTTCGCGCCCGGGCCGCGCCAGGCCGACCTGATGGTCGTCTCCGGCACCGTCACCGACAAGATGGCCCCGGCCGTCAAGCGGCTCCACGAGCAGATGCCCGAACCGAAGTACGTCATCTCCTTCGGCGCCTGCTCCAACTGCGGCGGCCCCTACTGGGACTCGTACTCCGTCACCAAGGGCGTCGACCAGATCATCCCCGTCGACGTCTACGTGCCCGGCTGCCCGCCCCGGCCCGAGGCGCTGCTCCAGGGCATCATCAAGCTCCAGGAGAAGATCGCCCGGGAATCGCTCGGCGAGCGGTACGGGCACCGTGCCGAACGCCCCTCGACGGCCGCCCTGACCAGCGGCCTCGTGACCCCGCCGCCCGCACCGGGCACGGCGGCCGAGGCCGGAGGGGAGGGCCGGTGACCGGCTGGCTCCCGCGACCCGCCGACACCCTCTTCGGACCGGACGCCCGGGCCGGGGAGTCCTACGGAGTCCTGACCGTGGACGTGCCCGCGGAGAGCTGGACCGGCGCCCTGCGCACCGCCCGCTCCGTCCTCGGCTGCACCTTCTTCGACTGGCTCAGCGCGGTCGACGAGCCCGGCACCGGCTTCCTGGTCTCCGCCCACCTGGTCGCCCTGGCGCCGGTACGCAGGCTGCTGCTGCGCACCACCGTGCCGCACGAGGCACCGGTACTGGAGAGCGCCGTCGAGGTGTTCGCGGGCGCGGCCTGGCACGAGCGGGAGACGCACGAGATGTTCGGCGTCGCCTTCACCGGACACCCCGCGCTGGAGCCGCTCCTGCTGCCCGAGAACTTCGAAGGCCACCCCCTGCGCAAGGACTTCGTCCTCGCCGCCCGCGTCGCCAAGGCGTGGCCCGGCGCGAAGGAACCCGGCGAGGGCCCCGACCACGCCGGCCCCAAGCGCCGCCAGATGCTCCCGCCCGGCGTCCCCGACCCCAACGAGTGGGGCCCGCTCAAGGGAACCCTCCCCGCCGCCCCCGCCCGGCCGGCACGCCGTGCCGCCACCGCAGACGGGACCCGCCCGCCCCGCCGCACCCGTACCACGACCGAGGGCTCGGCCTCACAGGGCCCCGCCGCCTCCGCGTCCGGGGCCACGCCGACGACCTCCGGGGCCCCGGAGGCACCCGCCCGCCCGCGTCGCGACCGGTCGGCGTCGCAGGGCTCGGCCTCGCAGCAGGCGGCCGGGCCGCAGCAGCCGGCCGACCTGCCGCCTGCGGCTGCCGATACGCCGGGTGCCTCAGCGGCGCCCGGGGCGTCCGCGCGGTCCGCGGTCGAGGGGCAGGCCCAGGCACCCGCCCGCCCGCGTCGCGACCGGTCGGCGTCGCAGGGCTCGGCCTCGCAGCAGGCGGCCGGGCCGGCCGAGTCCGGGAAGCCGGCGGGGGCCCCTGCGCCGTCGGAGGCCGTTCCGCCGCCGGAGCGGACCTCCGGGCCGACGGCCGCCCCGGAGCCCTCCGAGCCCCAGTCCCCGGCGTCCGAGAGGCCCGAGGCCCCGGAGGCCCCCGCCGACCCGTCGCCGGAGGCACCCGGCCGCCCGGCCGCCCGGCCGCGTCGCAACCGCTCGGCCGCCGACGGTTCGGCCTCGCAGCAGCGGCCGCCCGTCTCGGGCAGCCGCCCCGCCCGCGCGGGCAGTTCGGACGCCCCCTGGCACCACGCCCGCCCGGCACACGAGGAGGCCCCGCCCGTGGAGCGGTCCTCGGACGAGCCCCGGCCGGGCGAGGCGGCAACGGAACCGACGGAGTCCCCCACCCCGGATCCCGGCCCCGAGGCCGGCGGGAGCCAGGGCTCCGAAGCGCGGGCGCCCGGGACCCCGGCCTCCGAGGGCCCCGCCTCACGGGAGGACGGGCAGGCCCCGCCCGGCCCCGGCCCCGGCCGAGACACACCCGACGGCCACGACGGTCCCGACGACGCCACACCCACCGGAGGCGACCCCGCATGAACGACGTACTCGACGTCGCGCTGCGTCTGCTCGTCCTCCTCGTCGCCTTCCTGATGCTGCCGCTCGTCGTCGGGCAGGCCGAGCACAAGACGATGGCGCACATGCAGGGGCGGCTCGGCCCCATGTACGCGGGCGGGTTCCACGGCTGGGCGCAGCTCATGGCCGACGGGGTCAAGTTCGTGCAGAAGGAGGACATCGTCCCGGCCGAGGCCGACCGGCGGGTCTTCCAGCTCGCCCCGGCCGTGGCACTCCTGCCGTACCTGCTGGTCCTTGCGGTGCTGCCGGTCGGCCCGGGGGAGTCCGGCTCCGGTGTCCATGTCGACGCGGGCGTCTTCTTCGTCCTCGCCGTGATGGGCGTCGGCGTGCTCGGCTCGCTGATGGGCGGCTGGGCCTCGGCCAACAAGTACTCGCTCCTCGGCGGCCTGCGCACCGCAGCCCAGCTCCTCGCGTACGAGCTGCCGATGCTGCTGGCGGCGGCCTCGGTGGCCATGGCGGCCGGCACCGTCTCGCTCAGCGGGATCCTCGACGGCTTCCAGTGGTGGTGGCTGCCGTGGCAGATCGTCGGCGCCGTCGTCTTCTTCGTGGCGGGGCTCGCCGAGCTCCAGCGGCCGCCGTTCGACATGCCGGTGGCCGACTCGGAGATCATCTTCGGCGCGTACACCGAGTACACCGGTCTCCGGTTCGCCTTCTTCCTGCTCGCGGAGTACGCGGGCATCGTGATCCTCTGCGGCCTCACCACGGTGCTGTTCCTGGGCGGCTGGCACGGGCCGTGGGGAGCCGACGGGCTCGGCTGGGTGTGGACGCTGCTGAAGACCGCCGTGCTGGCCTTCGTGGTGATCTGGCTGCGGGTCAGCTTCCCCCGGATGCGGGAGGACCAGCTCCAGAAGCTCGCCTGGACCACCCTCGTCCCGCTCGCCCTCGCGCAGATCGCGCTCACCGGCATCGTGAAGGTGGCGATCCAGTAGATGACCCCGTCCCAGCAGCCCTCCGGCCGCCACTTCCCCGGCTCCGGCCTCGCCAGGGGCCTCGCCGTCACCCTGCGGACGATGACGAGGAAGACCGTCACCGCCCGGTACCCGGACGTCGAGCCCGACCTGCCGCCGCGCACCCGCGGGGTCATCGGCCTGTTCGAGGAGAACTGCACGGTCTGCATGCTCTGCGCCCGGGAGTGCCCCGACTGGTGCATCTACATCGACTCCCACAAGGAGACCGTGCCCCCGGCCGCCCCCGGCGGCCGCGAGCGCAGCCGCAACGTCCTCGACCGCTTCGCCATCGACTTCTCCCTCTGCATGTACTGCGGGATCTGCATCGAGGTGTGCCCCTTCGACGCGCTGTTCTGGTCCCCGGAGTTCGAGTACGCCGAGACGGACATCCGCGACCTCACCCACGAGCGCGACAAGCTGCGCGAGTGGATGTGGACGGTGCCCGCGCCGCCCGCCCTCGTCCCCGGCGCCGAGGAGCCCAAGGAGTACGCGGCCGCCCGCAAGTCCGCCGACCGCGCCGCGGCCCAGCAGGCCGCCGAAGCCGCCGCGGCCAAGACCGAGTCCGACCGGCCCGAGGACGGCGAAACCCGATGACCGCCCTGACCACGGCAGCTCTCACCACGGCTGCCCAGACCCCGGCCGGCGCCACCCTCACCACCTGGCTGGCCGCGCCCGCGCAGACCGCCGAGGCCGTCCAGCACCGGGGGTTCCTCTCGCCGACCGGGGTCGAGATCGCCTTCCTCCTCGTCGGCCTGGTGACCCTCGGCGCCGCCGTCCTCACGGTCACCACCCGGCAGCTGATCCACGCCGCCCTCTGGCTGGTCGTCGCGCTCGGCGGCATCGCCGTCGAGTACCTGCTGCTGACCGCCGAGTTCATCGCCTGGGTCCAGGTCCTCATCTACGTCGGTTCCGTCGTCGTCCTCCTCCTCTTCGGACTGATGCTGACCCGCGCGCCCATCGGCCGCTCCCCGGACACGGACTCCGGCAACCGGCCCGTCGCCCTCGCCGTGGCGCTGGCCACCGCCGCCACCCTGGTCTGGGTGGTCGCCGACGCCTTCCGCACCACCTGGATCGACCTCGACCGAGCCGTGCAGGGCTCCACCGAGGTCACCGGCGCGGCCCTCTTCAGCTCCTGGGTCCTGCCTTTCGAGGCGCTCTCGGTGCTCCTCCTCGCCGCCCTGATCGGTGCGATCGTCCTCTCCCGCCGGTCGGGCCACGACGCTCCCGACACGGACGCCGCCGACGCCTCCGCCCGGACCCCGCTTACCGGCGCCCCCGGCCGCGGCGACGGGGAAACCCCCGGCCCCGAGGGGACCCGCTGATGCATCTCGCCTATCCGGCCGTCCTCTCGGCCCTCCTCTTCGCCATCGGCGTCTACGGCCTCCTCGCCCGCCGCAACGCGATCCTCGTCCTGATGTCCGTCGAGTTGATGCTCAACGCCGTCAACCTCAACCTCGTCGCCTTCGACGTCTGGCTGAGCAGCACCCTCCGCGACACCCTGCACGGCGGGCAGGCGCTCACCCTCTTCACCGTCGCGCTGGCCGCCGCCGAGATCGGCATCGGCCTCGCGATCGTCCTCCTCGTGCACCGCAGCCGCGGTACCGCCGACATCGACCGGCTCCGTGACACCGCCGAGCCGGCGGCCGACGACGCCGAGGCAACGGCCGCCGAGGCCGCCCTCGCCGCCGACGAGGCGGGCACCGCCACCCCGTACGACAGCCCGGCCAAGAAGGCGGGAGCCGCCCGGTGACCACCACGACCCTCGCCATCCTCGTCCCCGTGCTGCCGCTGCTCGGCGCCCTTGCGGGTCTCGGCCTCGGCCGCGTCGCCCCCGGGTTCGTCCGCCCGCTCGCCGTGCTGCCGCCGCTGGCCGCCACGGTCCTGGCCGCCCTGGTCGCCACCCGCCAGCACGGCGGGCCCGCCCTGAACGCCGCCACCGAACTCACCCCGACCGGCTCCGTCCCCGTCGAACTCGCCCTGCACCTGGACGGCTTCGCCGTGGCCGTCGCCGTGCTGGTCGCCGCCGTCGCGACCTGCGTGCAGATCTACTCGACCGGCTACCTGCGCGAGGACCCGCGCTACCCGTCGTACGCCGCGCTCGTCTCGCTCTTCACCTCCGCGATGCTCCTCGTCGTCTACTCCGGCGACCTGATCGTGCTGTTGGTCGGCTGGGAAGTCATGGGCATCTGCTCGTACTTCCTGGTCGGCCACTACTGGGAGACCCCCGAGGCCCGCTCGGCCTCGCTCAAGGCGTTCCTCGTCACCAAGCTCGGCGACGTCCCCTTCCTGATCGGCCTCTTCGCGCTCGCCGCCGACACCGGGTCCTTCCGGATCACCCGCATCCTCGACGCGGTCGGCAGTGGTGGCCTGGACCACCCGACCCTCATCGCCCTGCTGCTCCTCGCCGGAGTCGCGGGCAAGTCGGCCCAGTTCCCCCTCCACATCTGGCTGCCCGACGCGATGGCCGGACCCACGCCCGTCTCCGCGCTGATCCACGCCGCGACGATGGTCGCGGCCGGCGTCTACTTCGTCGCCCGCCTCCTCCCGGTCTTCGCGGCCTCCGCCGCCGCCCTCGTGGTCCTCGCGGTGATGGCCGCCCTCACCATGGCCGGATCGGCCCTCGCCGCCCTGGCCCAGGACGACATCAAACGCGTCCTCGCCTACTCGACCATCGGCCAGCTCGGCTACATGACGGCCGCCCTGGCCGTCGCCGACCGGTCCGCCGCCGTCTTCCACCTCCTGACCCACGGCGCCTTCAAGGCGCTCCTCTTCCTCGCCGCCGGCGTCCTCATCCACGCCGCCGGGACCAACTCGCTGACCGCCATGGCCCGCACCGGCGCCCTGCGGACCCGCGCCGCCGACGCGTACTGGACGATGACCGTCGCCCTGCTCGCCCTCGTCGCGCTGCCTCCCTTCAGCGGCTTCTTCTCCAAGGAGGCCGTCCTCGGCGCCGCCGAACGCGCCGCCGCCGGCCACACGGAGGCAGCCCCCGCCGTCGCGGGCTGGATCGTCCTCACCGCAGGTCTCGCGACCGCCGTCCTCACCGCCGCCTACGCCACCCGGCTGTGGCTGCGCGCCTTCCACGGCCACGGCGCCGAACGCCCCGTCGACCGCTCGCAGCCCCTCGTCATGAACGTCGTCCTCTGGGTCCTCGCCGCACCCTCCCTCGCCCTCGGCCTCGCCTACGGCCTCCTCGGCGACTGGTTCGGCGGAGCCTCGCTCGCGCCCACCCTCACCACCTCCGTCCTCGCCACCGGGCTCGCCCTCGTCGGCGGCCTCGTCACCTACGGCACCTGGCGCCACACCACCGCGATGGCCGCCGCCAGGCCGCGCGGCCCCCTGGAGCCCCAGGCGGAGTCCGAGGCGGAGATGGCGGCCGAGGCCCTCACCGGGCACGCCCCCGCCGGCGGGGACCTCGCCGAACGCCCCGACCCGGCCGACCCGGGCCGCCTCCTGCTGGGTCCGCTCCACCCGCACGCCGCCGCCGGCTTCCACCTCGACGCCGCGGCCCGGGCCCTCTTCGTCCGCCCGACCCAGGCCGCCGCCAGGCTCGCCGCCTTCCTCGACCGCGAGGTCGTCGACACGTACGTACGCGCCGGCGCCGCCGTGCCCAGGCTGCTCGGGACGATCGTCCGCAAGAGCCAGACCGGCAACGTGCAGACCTACCTCACCGTGCTCTTCGCCGGTGCTCTCGTCCTGGCGGTAGCCGCCGTCCTCGTCACCGCCGCCGGAGCGTGAGAGCCGTGCCCGACATCAGAGAACCCGTGCTCCAACTGCTCCTCGCCGCAGCCCTCGCCGGACCCCTCGTCGGCGCCCTCACCGCCCTGCTGCCCGCTCCGCCCGGCCTCAAGGGGAAGAACCCCGACCAGGCCGTGCTGCGCCACGGCGTCGTCGTCACCGGCGCGGTCCTGCTGCTCACCCTGGCCCTCGCCGCCGGGTTCGACCACAGCAGGCCCTCGGTGATGCAGGCCGACACCGACATCAGCTGGATCCCCGCCCTCGACGTCCGCCTCCACCTGGGCGTCGACGGCATCTCCCTGCCCTTGCTCGTCCTCACCGCGCTCCTCACCTTCCTCTGCGCGCTCTACAGCTACTTCCGGCCCCCCACCGGGGCCTCGCCGAAGGCGTTCGTCGCGCTGCTGCTCCTGCTGGAGACCGGCACGCTCGCCACCTTCGCCGTCCTCGATCTGATCCTGTTCTTCCTGGCCTTCGAGACGGTCCTCATCCCCATGTACTTCCTCATCGCCCGCTGGGGCGGCGCCGCCCGCGAACAGGCGGCGGGGAAGTTCATCGTCTACACCCTCCTCGGCTCCGTGATCATGCTGCTCGGCCTGCTCCTCATCGGGCTGAAGGCAGGCACGTTCGACATGGTGACGCTCGCCGCGGACGGCGGGTCGTCACTCTCCGTAACTGTACAGGTTCTCGCCGTCATCGCGGTAGGTCTCGGCCTCGCCGTCAAATCCCCGATGTGGCCGCTGCACAGCTGGCTGCCCGACGCGCACACCGCCGCGCCCACGGTCGGCTCGGTCCTGCTCGCCGGTGTCCTGCTGAAGATGGGCACCTACGGCTTCGTCCGCATCCTGCTGCCCGCGACCCCCGACGGGCTCCACGCCTTCGCCCCCTACCTCGGGGCCCTCGCCGCCGTCGGCATCGTCCACGGCTCGCTGGTCTGCCTCTCCCTGGTCCGCGAGGGCGGCAAGGGCGACCTCAAGCGCCTCATCGCCTACTCCTCCGTCGGCCACATGGGCTTCGTGCTGCTCGGCATCGCCACCATGACGCCCACCGGCGTCAACGGCGCCCTCTTCGCCAACATCGCGCACGGCCTCATCACCGGCCTGCTCTTCTTCCTCGTCGGCGCCGTCAAGGACCGCACCGGTTCCACCGGCGTCGACGCCCTCGCCGGAGTCGCCGGAGCCGCCCTCTACGGCCGGGCCCCGCGCCTCGGCGCCCTCCTCGCCTTCGCCGCCGTCGCCTCGCTCGGACTGCCGGGCCTCGCCGGCTTCTGGGGCGAGATGCTCGCCATGTTCGGCGCCTTCCAGCCCGCCGCCGGACTCAGCCGCGCCGCCTTCCTCGTCTACCTCGCCCTCGCCGGACTCGGCACCCTGCTCACCGCCGCGTACCTGCTCCTGGTGGTCCGCCGGGTCTGCATGGGCGCCGTCCCCGAGGGGGCCCCGCCGCTCGCCGACGTCCGGGGGCACGAAGCCGCCACCTGGACCCCGCTCGTCGCCCTGACCGTCCTCGCCGGAGTCTGGCCCGCAGTCCTGCTCGGCCTCACCGACCCCGCCGTGCAGAAGCTTCTCGCAGGAGGCGCCTCATGACCGCGCCGGCCATGGCCGCCCTCGCCCAGCCCGCGCTCGCCGCCCAGGCGCAGCCCGTGGACTGGCTCGCGATCGCCCCGCCCACGCTGACGGCCGTCCTCGCCCTGGTCGTCCTCGTCGCCGACCTGTTCCTGCCCGAGCACCGCAGACCACTCCTCGGAGTGATCACGCTCGGCGGACTCGCCGCCGCCCTGCTCAGCCTGCTGCCCCTCGTCGGCGAGGACCGCGCCACCTTCTGCGTCGCCGCCGAGGCGGGCGGCGCGTGCAGCTACACCGCGGACGGCTTCACCCTCGTGGTCCAGTTCCTGGTCCTCGGTGGCGCGCTGCTCACCGCCCTGCTCTCGCTCGCCACCGTCCGCGACGACCGGCTGCCCGCGGGCGAGTACTGGTTCCTGCTGCTGGCCTCCGCCGCCGGCGCCGCTCTGCTGCCCGCCTCCCGCGACCTCGCCACCCTCGTCATCGCCCTCGAAGTCGCCTCCCTGCCCGCCTTCGCCCTGGTCGGACTGCGCCGCGGCGAGCGCCGCTCCGCCGAGGCCGCCCTCAAGTTCTTCCTCTCCTCGGTCGCCGCCACCGCCGTCACCCTCCTCGGCGTCAGCTTCGTCTACGCCACCACCGGCACCCTCCACCTCACCGAGATCGCCGCCCGCCTGCCCGGCGCCGACCCCCGCCTGCACACCCTGGCCCAGGCCGGCGTCGTCCTCACCCTCGTCGGCTTCGCCTTCAAGGCCGCCGCCGCGCCCTTCCACTTCTGGGTCCCCGACACGTACACCGGCGCCCCCGTGCCCGTCGCCGGACACCTCTCCGTGGTCGGCAAGACCGCCGGGCTGACCGGCATCGTCCTGGTGACCACTCGCGCCTTCCCCTCCCACGGTGACGTGTGGGGGCCCCTCCTGGCCGTCCTCGCCGCCGTCACCATGACCGCGGGCAACGTCGCCGCCCTGCGCCAGCGACCCGGCCGCCGCCACAGCGCCGTACGCCTGCTCGCGTGGTCCTCCGTCGGCCAGGCCGGCTACCTCCTCGTCCCGCTCGCCGCCGCCGCGTACACCGGCAGCCCCGACGAGGCCGTCGGCGCCACCCTCGCGTACGCCCTCATGTACGCCGCCGTGAACCTCGGCGCCTTCGCCGTCGTCGCCGTCGTCACCCGTTCCCGCCCGGCCGGGCGCCTCACCGACCACCGCGCCCTGTACGCCACCCACCCGGCCCACGCCCTCGCCCTCGGCTTCTTCCTGCTCTGCCTGGCCGGGCTGCCGCCTGGGGTCATCGGCCTCTTCGCCAAGGTGGCGGTCTTCTCGGCCGCCGTCGACGCCGGCCTCGGCTGGCTCGCCGTCGTGATGGCCGCCAACGTGGTCGTCGCCCTCGTCTACTACCTGCGCTGGACGGCCCTGCTCTTCCGCCCCGCCGCCGACGGGGCCGCCCTGCCGCGGGCCGTCCCTCGCACGCTGACCGCGACCGTCGCCCTCGCGGCCCTCATCGGCGTGGCCCTCTCGGGCGCCCCGCAGCTGATCCTCCGGTTCACCGCCACCAGCCTCTTCTGACCGGTCCCGGGCGCGGGCCGGCCGGCCCTTGCGCCCGCGGCCACCGGGAACTGGTGCCGCTCGCCTCGCGTTGACCAGGCAGGGAGGGTCCACTGGGTGAGAAAGACGCACCCGGTCCCCAAGGGCTCCCCTGCCGCACCATCCTGGAGGGCGTACCGTGCACCGCCGGCACAACGGGCTGAAAACCGCCGTACTCCTCGGGGGCCTGTCCGCACTCATCCTCGTCATCGGCAGCTTCTTCGGCCGGACGGGCCTCTTCGTCGCGCTCCTCGTCGCGCTCGGCACCAATGCCTACGCGTACTGGAACAGCGACAAACTGGCCCTGCGCGCCATGCGCGCCCGGCCGGTCAGCGAGTTCGAGGCGCCCCAGCTGTACCGCATGGTCCGCGACCTGTCGACGCAGGCCCGCCAGCCCATGCCCCGCCTGTACATCTCCCCGACCGACGCCCCCAACGCCTTCGCCACCGGCCGCAACCCGCGCAACGCCGCGGTCTGCTGCACCGACGGCATCCTCCGCCTCCTCGACCAGCGCGAACTGCGCGGCGTCATCGGCCACGAGCTGAGCCACGTCTACAACCGCGACATCCTCATCTCCTCGGTCGCCGGAGCCCTCGCCTCCGTGATCATGTTCCTGGTCAACTTCGCCTGGCTGATCCCCTTCGGCCGCTCGGACAACGACGAGGGCCCCGGCCTCTTCGGCATGCTCCTGATCATGCTGCTCGGCCCGCTCGCGGCCTCCGTCATCCAGCTCGCCATCAGCCGCTCCCGCGAGTACGAGGCCGACGCCTCCGGCGCCCAGCTGACCGGGGACCCACTGGCCCTCGCCTCCGCCCTGCGCAAGCTGGACGCCGGTACGAAACGGCTGCCGCTCCCCCCGGAGCCCCGCATCGAGACGGCCAGCCACATGATGATCGCCAATCCCTTCCGCCCGGGTGAGAGCATGTCGAAGATGTTCTCCACGCACCCGCCGATGGCGGAGCGCATCGCCCGACTCGAAGAGATGGCAGGCCGTCGTTGAAGACCCTTCTGAACATCATCTGGCTCGTCCTGAGCGGCTTCTGGCTCTTCCTGGGATACCTGCTGGCCGGCGTGGTGCTCTGCATCACGGTCATCGGCATCCCGTTCGGCATCGCAGCGTTCCGGATCGGCGTGTACGCCCTGTGGCCCTTCGGCTACTCCGCCGTCGAGCGACGCGACGCGGGCGCCCCGTCCTGCGTGGGGAACGTGCTGTGGCTGCTGCTGGCCGGCTGGTGGCTGGCGCTCGGCCACATCGCCACCGGCATCGCCCTGTGCGTCACGATCATCGGCATCCCGCTGGGCATCGCCAACTTCAAGCTGATCCCCGTCTCCCTCATGCCGCTCGGCCGCGAGATCGTCCGTACGGACCAGCCCTTCGCGGCCCGCTGAGGCCCGCCCGGCGCCGAACCGGTCCGCAGGGCAACCGCGCGTCCCCGGCTCACGTCCTCCTCTGAGGACGGCGTCCGGGCGCATGGGGAGCGACCACCCGCACGGGGGACCGCGGTGTGTGCCGCGGAGGGGCCTGCGGTGAAGATCCACGACATGTACCCGCCGGACGCATGAACATGTTTGCGAGAGGCAGGATCACCGCATGGGCATCATCAGCTGGATCATTCTCGGCCTGCTGGCCGGAGCAATCGCGAAGATCATCCTCCCCGGTCGCGACCCGGGCGGCTTCATCGGCACCATCCTCATCGGCATCGCCGGCGCCTTCATCGGCGGCTGGATATCCAGCCGCTTCCTGGACCGCCCCATCGCCAACGAGTTCTTCGACCCCGCCACCTGGGTCTCCGCCGTCGGCGGCTCCCTGGTGCTGCTCATCGCCTACCGCCTGCTCTTCGGCCACTCCCGCCGCTGAAACCGCCGACGGCCGCCCCCGGACGGGGGCGGCCGTCGGCGTACGGTCGGTACCGCGGAGCGCGGGTCAGCGGTAGTTGACGTACTGGAGCGCGAAGTCGAAGTCCTGGTTCTTCAGCAGCGCCTGCACGGCCTGGAGGTCGTCCCGGCTCTTGGAGCTGACGCGCAGCTCGTCACCCTGCACCTGGGCCTTGACGCCCTTGGGGCCCTCGTCGCGGATGATCTTCGCGACCTTCTTGGCGTTCTCCTGCGAGATGCCCTCCTGGATGGAGGCGAAGAGCTTGTACTCCTTGCCCGAGAGCTGCGGCTCCCCGGCGTCCAGGGCCTTCAGCGAGATCCCGCGCTTGATCAGCTTGGACTGGAAGACGTCGAGGATCGCGTTGACCCGCTCCTCGGAGTTGGCCTCCATCAGGATCTTCTCGCCGGACCAGGCGATCGACGCCCCGACGTTCCTGAAGTCGTAGCGCTGAGAGATCTCCTTGGCGGCCTGGTTGAGGGCGTTGTCGACCTCCTGCCGCTCGACCTTCGAGACGATGTCGAAACTGGAGTCGGCCATGTCCTGTGGCTCCTTGCATCGGTGGTGTGCTGGCAACGGTCGTGCAGAAAGGCGGCCGGGGTCCGCCCCCGGCCGCATCCGCAAGACTAGCCACCGCCGCCACCCGCGGGCCGCGAACAACCGAGTGGCGGACCACCCCCGCACATCAGGTATCGTTTACGTCGTTGCCACGGAGCACCGCCCGAAAGCGGGGCTGCGGGGCGGCATCCCAGGCGGTGTGCCCGAGCGGCCAAAGGGAGCAGACTGTAAATCTGCCGGCTCAGCCTTCCCAGGTTCGAATCCTGGCGCCGCCACACTGGGTGGAGATCCCCTCCGACCTCGCTTAACAGCAGGTCGGAGGGGATCTTTCGTTTCCGGGGGCGCCCTCGCGGAGCGCTCGGCCTGTCTCACCGCGTACCGCTTCGATCCCAGCAGAGATCAGCGCGTCCTCCCCAGACGTTCCCCGGCTGCTCGGGCTCGTGGTTCCCGCCCCGAGCCGTACGGCGGCCGCGCGTGCCGGGCCGGTGTGCCGTACGGCTCCGGGCGGTGGGTGAAGGTCAGTTTCCCGCCACGTCCTTCACCGCGACCGAGGCCGGGGTCTCGCCCGAGATCAGTTCCAGGGTGAGACCGGCCGTCGCCGGGGTGTCGATCAGTTCGAGCAGGACGCGGGCGACGTCGTCACGGGGGACGCTGCCGCGGCCGGTGGAGGCTTCCAGGCGGACCTTGCCGGTGCCGGCGTCGTCGGTGAGGGAGCCGGGGCGCAGGACGGTCCAGTCGAGGCCGCGGTGGGCGCGTACGGCGTCGTCGGCGGCGCCCTTGGCGCGGAGGTAGACGTCGAAGACCTCGTCGCCCGGGTGGTTGGCGTCGGCGGCCATCGAGGAGACCATCAGGAAGCGCCGTACCGAGGCGCGTTCGGCGGCTGTGGCGAAGAGTTCCGCGCCGTCGCGGTCCATCGTCTCCTTGCGGGCCGCTCCGCTGCCCGGGCCCGAGCCGGCCGCGAAGACCGCCGCGTCGGCGCCCCGCAGCACCTCGGTGACCTCCTCCACGCTCGCCGACTCCAGGTCGCACAGGACGGCCTGGGCGCCCGCCTCGCGCAGGTCGTCGGCCTGGGCGGGATCGCGGATCAGTCCTGTCACGTCGTCTCCGCGCGCGGCGAGCAGCCGCTCCAGCCGCAGCGCGATCTTTCCGTGTCCACCAGCGATGACAATGCGCATGGTCCCGACCGTACGCCGGGAGGCGCCGCGGCGCGCGTCCAGCGCCGAACCGGGGCGCGGCTCAGGCAGGTTCGGAGCCCGTCCGGCCCTGCCGGGGCAGCCCCGCGACGGCCGCGGTGGCCGAGTCGCAGTACTCGCGCACCGCGCTGGTGCGGGCGACGACCCGGCCGCGGTGGACGACGATCCGGCTGTACCCGAGCGACAGTGCCTCGGCGAGCCCCGTCCCGCGCACCGCCAGCAGCTCCGCCGGGAAGCCCGCCTCGATCCGCACGCGGGCCAGCCCGAGCGCCTCGCGGGCGGCGCCGGCCACCGCCTCGTACGCCTCGTCGGGGCGCAGCCCGTGCCGGGAGGCGAGCAGGTGGGCGGCCTGGAGGGGGTCGCCGCGGCCGACCGGGTTGGCGATGTCGCGCAGGGCGCCGCTGCCGGCGGTGACCCGGACCCCGGCGGCGCGCAGCAGGTGGACCGGTGTGTCGTGGCCCCTGCGGCGCTCCAGGCCGCCGCAGGGGCCCTGCGGGAGGCAGACCACGGTGATGCCCGCGGCGGCCAGGGCCTCGGCGGTGCGTCCGGCGACGTCGGCGGGGAGGCGGCCGAGGCCGTCGCAGGGGCCGATGGTGACGCCGGGGCGCAGCCCGCCCGCCATGGCGGCGAGGCGGGCCAGGCGGACCGGGTCGGAGCCGTCGGTGTGCAGGTCGACGGGGCAGCCGTGCTGGGCGGCGGCGTCGAGGACGGCCTCGGCGCAGCCGGCCGGGTCCGGGTCGAGGTCCGGGCAGGCGCCGACGACGGAGGCGCCCATCTTGACCGCGTCGTGGAGCATGGCGAGCCCGTCGGCCCCGGCGACGCCGGTGAGCAGACGGGGCATGGCGACGGCGGTGAGGTCGGTGAGGCCGTGGACGGCCCGTCGCGCCTGGAGGACGGCCTCCATCGCGCCGAGACCCTGCACGTCGCCGATCCGCACGTGTGAGCGGAGCGCGGTGGCGCCGTGGCCGAGCTGGAGGAGAGCGGCCTCGGTGGCGCGCCGCTGGACGTCGGCGGGGTCGGGGGAGACGGGGCCGGTGGTGTCGGCGGTGAGGGCGAGGTCGCTGTGGGCGTGCGGTTCGGCGGGGGCCGGCAGGAGCAGATAGCCCCGCAGGTCGATGCGGGGGCCGGGCGGGGCGAGGCTGCCGGCGGTACCGACGGCCTGGATGCGGCCGCGGCCGAGGCGGACGTCGACGGTGCGGCCGTCGGTGAGGGTGGCGCCGGTGAGCAGGACGTCGGCGCCGTCGAGGCCGCCGGGGGAGCCGGGGGACGGCGAGGGCTGCGGCTGGCTGTCGGACATCGCGCTCCTGGGGCTCGGGCGGCGGGCGGGCGCGTTCTCTCCCGCGGGGCCGCACCCGTTCGGCCACCGCGGCACGGGCGCGGTGGGGCGGCGTCACGTTGCGTCGATCAAGATCACACCGTGTGCGGCCGAGCCTAGGCCGCCGCCGGAGCACCATCGAGGAGGAGCGGATAAGTCGTACCGGCGCGGGCTGCGCCGCCGGGCCGGGGCGGGCGGGACCCGCCGGGACCTGCGAGGACGGTGGGCCGGATGGGCGCCGCCGGGGCGGCCGTGGCCGCGCGCGGGGTGCCCCGGGCGGCGCGGGCGGGGCACCGAAACGGATTTGGGCGTTGGGCGGGTGGGCGTGTAATGTCTTCCTCGCTCGCCCCAATAGCTCAGTCGGCAGAGCGTCTCCATGGTAAGGAGAAGGTCAACGGTTCGATTCCGTTTTGGGGCTCTGGTGTGAAAGGGGTCCCCGCCTTCGGGCGGGGGTCCGGATCACATCGCAGCGGTGTAGCTCAGTCGGTAGAGCAAGCGGCTCATAATCGCTGTGTCACCGGTTCAAGTCCGGTCACCGCTACGAAAAGTAGCCGATTGTGGGGTCGGTCCTTCGATCGGCTACTCTTTTTTGTGCAAGTCCTTTCCATCCGTTCGTCATCAGGAGCACTCACGTGGCTGCCACCGACGTCCGCCCGAAGATCACGCTGGCCTGCGTGGAGTGCAAGGAGCGGAACTACATCACCAAGAAGAACCGGCGTAACAACCCGGACCGACTGGAGATGAAGAAGCACTGCCCGCGCTGCAACGCGCACACCGCGCACCGCGAGACGCGCTGATCAAGGGCTGACTTACCAGGCTCGTCCATGAGGCCGCCCCCTTCCGAGGGGGCGGCCTCATGGCGTTCCCGGGTACCGCCGCCCGGGGAGCCGGCGCGGGGTGCCAGGATGAGTCGTACGACACAAGTTCCGGCGATCCAGGAGGTATCGGGCCGATGGCGCTCGACCAGTCCTTCGTGGGGCGGACGTATCCGCCCACCGAGCCCTATGAAGTGGGCCGCGAGAAGATCCGTGAGTTCGCCCGGGCCGTCGGCGACACCAATCCGGTGTACACCGACACCGAGGCGGCCAAGGCGCTCGGGTACCCGGACGTGATCGCCCCGCCCACCTTTGTGTTCTCCCTCACGTTCCAGGCCGCCGGGCAGGTGATCGAGGACCCGCAGCTCGGGCTCGACTACAGCCGGGTCGTGCACGGCGACCAGAAGTTCGCCTACGCCAGGCCGCTGCGGGCGGGCGACCGGCTGACGGTGACCTCGGTCATCGAGGGGATCAAGTCCATGGCGGGCAACGACATCCTCGACATCCGCGGCGAGGTCCACGACGAGGCCGGCGAGCACGTGGTGACCGCCTGGACCAAGCTGGTGGCGCGCGCCGCCGAGGAGGGGTGACGGCGATGGCCGCGAAGATCTCCCACGCCGACGTCGAGGTCGGCACCGAACTGCCCGCCCGGAGCTTCCCGGTGACCCGCGCCACCCTGGTGCGGTACGCGGGCGCCTCCGGCGACTTCAACCCGATCCACTGGAACGAGCGGTTCGCCAAGGAGGTGGGCCTGCCCGACGTCATCGCACACGGCATGTTCACCATGGCCGAGGCGATCCGGGTGGTCACCGACTGGGCCGGCGACCCGGGCGCCGTCGTCGACTACGGGGTCCGCTTCACCAAGCCCGTCGTCGTCCCCGACGACGACACCGGCGCGCTGATCGAGGTCTCCGGCAAGGTCGCCGCCAAGAACGACGACGGCACCGTCCGCGTCGACCTCACCGCCATGAGCGACGGCAAGAAGGTCCTCGGCATGTCCCGGGCGACCGTCCGGCTGGCCTGATCCGGGCGTACGGGTATGCGGACCGGCATACCCGTACGCTGTTGCCGTGCAGGAACTCCATGACGCCCCCCTCGCCCCGCTGACCACGTTCCGCCTGGGCGGGCCCGCGACCAGGCTGCTGACGGCCACCACCGACGACGAGGTGGTCGCGGCCGTCCGCGAGGCCGACGCCGCCGGGACCCCGCTGCTGCTCATCGGCGGCGGCTCCAACCTCGTCATCGGCGACAAGGGCTTCGACGGCACCGCCCTGCACCTCGCCACCACCGGCTTCCACCTCGACGGCACCGCCCTGGAACTGGCCGCGGGCGAGGTCTGGACCGACGCCGTCGCGCGCACCGTGGAGGCCGGGCTCGCCGGGATCGAGTGCCTCGCCGGGATCCCCGGCTCGGCGGGCGCCGTCCCCGTGCAGAACGTCGGGGCGTACGGCCAGGAGGTCGCGCAGACCATCACCGAGGTGGTCGCC
This sequence comes from Streptomyces diastaticus subsp. diastaticus, assembly GCF_011170125.1. NCBI lineage: Bacteria > Bacillati > Actinomycetota > Actinomycetes > Kitasatosporales > Streptomycetaceae > Streptomyces > Streptomyces diastaticus. The sequence continues at coordinate 1,462,731 of NZ_BLLN01000002.1, forward strand.
TACGACCGCCGCGCCCGGGAGAGCGTCACCCTCACCGCCGAGGAGTGCGCCTTCTCCTACCGGCACAGCCGCTTCAAGGCCGAACCCGACCGGTACGTGGTCCTGCGCGTCCGCTTCCGCCTGGAGGACGCCGACGGACTCTCCGCCCCGATCCGATACGCCGAGACGGCCCGCGCGCTCGGCACCGACCAGGGCGAGCGGGTCGCGCTCACCGAGGCCCGCGAGACGGTGCTGCGGCTGCGCGCCGGCAAGGGCATGGTGCTCGATCCGGAGGACCACGACACCTGGTCGGCCGGCTCCTTCTTCACCAACCCGATCCTCGACGACGAGCAGCTCGCCGCCTTCCTCGGCCGCGTCGCCGACCGGCTCGGCCCCGACGTCCACCCGCCGGCCTTCCCCGCCGGCGAGGGCCGCACCAAGACCTCGGCCGCCTGGCTGATCGACAAGGCCGGTTTCACCAAGGGGTACGGCGAGGGGCCCGCCCGCATCTCCACCAAGCACACCCTCGCCCTGACCAACCGGGGCAGGGCCACCACCGAGGACCTGCTGGCCCTCGCCCGCGAGGTGGTCGCCGGGGTGCGGGACGCCTTCGGGGTGACGCTGGTCAACGAGCCGGTGACGGTCGGCGTCGAACTCTGAGCCCGACGCCCCGCCGTCAGTGGGCGGCCCTCAGGACCTGGCGGCTCGCGCCCCGGTGACCGAGGGCACCGAGCACCGCGTGGGCGGTGCCGGCGGGGGAGAGGGAGCGCCCGCCGCGCGGGTCGCCGCCGGTGACGCGCCGGTAGGTGCCGGTCGGCGGGCCGTGGGCCGGCCGGGGCGGACGGGCGGCCGTCCAGCCGGTGCCGCAGCGGGGGCCGGCAGCGCCTCGGACCCGGCTGGTACCGCGCGGACCTCGCCGAGGGCCGTGCGGACGAGGCGGAGGGAGATCCGGCCGGTCAGCGGCTCGTCCGAGGGCCCGCACCACCGGGGCCGCGCTCACCACGACCGGCCGCCGGGTGCCCTCGGCCACCCTCGCCGACACCACCGCGCAGGCCGGCCTCGCCACCGGCCCGCCCGTTCCGCGGCCGCGCACGCCGAGGCCGGAGAGGACCGCGGCACGCCCCGCCACCGGCGGACACAGCGGGAGGGGACCGCCGGGACCGGCCCGGACCAGCTCCGGCCGCTCTCGGGTGACCACCGGCGCCGCCGGGTCGCGGACCGCCGCCGTGACCTCGTGGGCCGCCTCCGGAATCTGCCGGACGACCTCGCCGGCGACACCGCCGGTCGCGCCGACACCGTGATCCGGGCGGCGGGTCTCCTGGAGTTCCCGACAAGGGGACAGGTCAGACCCGGGTGGCCCGGTCGCGGGCGGCCGCCTCGTCGCGGGCGGTCGGCACCGCCGTACCCGTCAGCCAGGCGTCGATGTCCGCCAGCAGCCCGCGCCGCACGTCCTCGGGCGCCGCCGAGCCGCGCACCGACTGCCGGGCCAGTTCCGCCAGTTCCGCGTCGCTGAAGCCGTGCTCCCGGCGGGCGATCTCGTACTGGGCGGCCAGCCGGGAGCCGAAGAGGAGCGGGTCGTCGGCGCCGAGGGCGAGCGGGACGCCCGCGTCGAAGAGGGTGCGCAGCGGGACGTCGCCCTCCTTGTCGTAGACGCCGAGCGCCACGTTGGAGGCGGGGCAGACCTCGCAGGTGATCTGGCGGTCGGCGAGGCGGCTCAGCAGCCGGGGGTCCTCGGCGGCGCGCACGCCGTGGCCGATGCGGGAGGCGTCCAGATCGTCCAGGCAGGAGCGGACGGAGCCGGGGCCGCTCAGCTCACCGCCGTGCGGGGCCGCCAGCAGGCCGCCCTCGCGGGCGATGGCGAAAGCCCGGTCGAAGTCACGGGCCATGCCGCGCCGCTCGTCGTTGGAGAGGCCGAAGCCGACGATGCCCCGGTCCGCGTACCGCACCGCGAGGCGGGCCAGGGTCCGGGCGTCCAGCGGGTGCTTCATCCGGTTGGCGGCGACCACCACGCGCATCCCGAGCCCGGTCTCGCGTGAGGCCCCGTCGACCGCGTCCAGGATGATCTCCAGCGCCGGGGTGAGCCCGCCGAGCAGCGGGGCGTACGAGGTCGGGTCGACCTGGATCTCCATCCACCGCGAGCCGTCCCGCACGTCCTCCTCGGCCGCCTCGCGCACCAGCCGCCGGATGTCCTCGGGCTCGCGCAGGCAGGACCGGGCGGTGTCGTAGAGGCGCTGGAAGCGGAACCAGCCGCGCTCGTCGGTGGCGCGGAGCTTGGGCGGGCGTCCCGAGGTGAGCGCCTCCGGGAGCCGCACCCCGTACTTGTCCGCCAGCTCCAGCAGCGTGCCGGGCCGCATCGAGCCGGTGAAGTGGAGATGGAGGTGGGCCTTGGGCAGCAGCCGCACGTCACGGGCGGTCGGGGTGCGCAGGGGTCCTCCCGAAGAACTCAACATCCCAGGATCTTGCCGTACGCCTGCCCCGGTGCGGCAACGGGATTCCCGGTACGGGTGGTTTCCCGAACACAGTAGCTGGAGGCCGTACCCCCGCAAGGGGGACGGAGAACGGCGGCGGCGCGGGTCCCCGGATGCCGGGGACCCGCGCCGCCGCGGGTGTGCGGATGCCGCTCAGTCGCGGGCCTCGGCCAGCAGCTTCTGGATCCGGGAGACGCCCTCGACCAGGTCGTCGTCACCGAGCGCGTAGGAGAGCCGCAGGTAGCCGGGGGTGCCGAACGCCTCGCCCGGAACCACCGCGACCTCGACCTCCTCCAGGATCAGCGCGGCCAGCTCGACGGAGGTCTGCGGGCGCTTGCCGCGGATCTCCTTGCCGAGCAGCCCCTTCACCGACGGGTACGCGTAGAAGGCGCCCTCCGGCTCCGGGCAGACGACGCCGTCGATCTCGCCGAGCATCCGCACGATGGTGCGGCGCCGGCGGTCGAAGGCCTCGCGCATCCTCTCCACCGCCGACAGGTCCCCGGAGACCGCGGCGAGCGCGGCGGCCTGCGAGACGTTGGAGACGTTGGAGGTGGCGTGCGACTGGAGGTTGGTCGCGGCCTTCACGATGTCCTTGGGGCCGATGATCCACCCCACCCGCCAGCCGGTCATCGCGTACGTCTTGGCGACCCCGTTGACCACGACGCACTTGTCGCGCAGCTCGGGGACGACCGCGGGGAGCGAGGTGAACCCGGCGTCGCCGTAGACGAGGTGCTCGTAGATCTCGTCGGTCATCACCCACAGGCCGTGCTCGGCGGCCCAGCGGCCGATCGCCTCGGTCTGCGCGCGGTCGTAGACGGCGCCGGTCGGGTTGGAGGGCGAGACGAAGAGGACGACCTTGGTCCGCTCGGTACGGGCCGCCTCCAGCTGCTCCACCGAGACCCGGTAGCCGGTGGTCTCGTCGGCGACGACCTCCACCGGCACGCCACCGGCCAGCCGGATCGACTCCGGGTACGTCGTCCAGTACGGCGCCGGCACGATGACCTCGTCGCCCGGGTCGAGCATCGCGGCGAACGCCTCGTAGATGGCCTGCTTGCCGCCGTTGGTCACCAGGATCTGGGCGGGGTCGACCTCGTAGCCGGAGTCGCGGAGCGTCTTGGCGGCGATGGCGGCCTTCAGCTCGGGAAGCCCGCCGGCCGGTGTGTAGCGGTGGTTCCGGGGGTTCTTGCACGCCTCGACGGCGGCGTCGACGATGTAGTCGGGGGTCGGGAAGTCCGGTTCACCGGCGCCGAATCCGATGACGGGACGCCCTGCGGCCTTGAGGGCCTTGGCCTTCGCGTCGACGGCGAGAGTGGCGGACTCGGAGATCGCGCCGATGCGCGCGGAGACCCGGCGCTCGGTGGGAGGGGTTGCAGCGCTCATGGCCCCATGGTTCCAGACCGGAAACACGGCGGGCACACGGGTTTCATCCCTCGGTCACCCGCCCCGGCGGGCCCGGCGGAGGATCGTGTTCGACGCCCGGCCCGAGAACACGTACACTCTCACCTCGTTGGCCCTCAGCGGGCCGCACCGGTCACCGGCACACAGTGCGGGAGAGCGGATGCGGTACGTTGGGGTACATCAAAGGGTCGTAGCTCAATTGGTAGAGCACTGGTCTCCAAAACCAGCGGTTGGGGGTTCGAGTCCCTCCGGCCCTGCTACACACTCCATCGCCAGGATGTGTGCGCATGTACGTACTGCAATGCACCGCCGTGCGGCTCCACCGGGCGCGGCACGGCCACGACCCGGAAATCAGGTGAGGACGCGTGACGGACGCCGTGGGCTCCATCGACATGCCTGATGCCCAGGACGACGACGGCAAGAAGAAGAACCGCAAGGGCGGCAAGCGCGGCAAGAAGGGCCCCTTCGGCCGCCTCGCCCTCTTCTACCGGCAGATCGTCGCGGAACTCCGCAAGGTTGTCTGGCCGACCCGCAGTCAGCTCACCACCTATACGACGGTGGTCATCATCTTCGTCGTGATCATGATCGGTCTGGTGACCGTGTTTGACTACGGCTTCTCCAACGCCGTCAAGTACATCTTCGGCTGAGCCCAGAAGCGAAGGGCGCCCTAGGGCGCCCCTTTCGCGCGTTCCACCCTTTGTATCCAGGAAGAAGCAGCCACCGTGTCTGACCCGAACCCGAACGACGTGGTCGAGCCTCAGGGCGCTACCGAGTCCACTGAGGACGAGCTCGGCATTGTCGAGTCGGCGGACGCCGTGAAGCCGGACCAGGCCGAAGCTGCCGACGCCGCCGCAGGCGTGCCCGCCGAGGAGGACGCCGTCCGCGTCGAGTCCGAGGAGTCCGCCGAGGAGGTCACCGAGGACACCGCCGGCGAGCCCGAGGCCGTCGCCGCGGTCGAGGAGACCGAGGCCGAGGAGGCCGAGCCGGTCGACCCGATCGCCGCCCTCCGTGACGAACTGCGGCTCCTGCCCGGCGAGTGGTACGTGATCCACACCTACGCCGGGTACGAGAACCGCGTGAAGACCAACCTCGAGCAGCGTGCCGTCTCGCTCAACGTCGAGGACTACATCTTCCAGGCCGAGGTGCCGCAGGAAGAGGTCGTCCAGATCAAGAACGGCGACCGCAAGACCATCCGGCAGAACAAGCTCCCCGGCTACGTGCTGGTGCGCATGGACCTGACCAACGAGTCCTGGGGTGTCGTCCGCAACACCCCGGGCGTCACCGGCTTCGTCGGCAACGCCTACGACCCGTACCCGCTGACCCTGGACGAGATCGTCAAGATGCTCGCCCCGGAGGCGGAGGAGAAGGCCGCCCGCGAGGCCGCCGAGGCCGAGGGCAAGCCGGCGCCGCAGCGCAAGGTCGAGGTGCAGGTGCTGGACTTCGAGGTCGGCGACTCGGTCACCGTCACCGACGGCCCCTTCGCCACCCTCCAGGCGACCATCAACGAGATCAACGCCGACTCCAAGAAGGTCAAGGGCCTCGTGGAGATCTTCGGCCGCGAGACCCCGGTCGAGCTCAGCTTCGACCAGATCCAGAAGAACTGACCCGCGCCGGTCCCTGACCGGCCTCGCAGTCGCTGGACCACACGCCTCCGACCAGGTCAGACGGGCTACAGAGCCCGTCTGACCTGTCGGTTTTCGGTCGCGCCGCGATACCCGTTATCGTGGTGCGGTATGCCTCCATCCGGATGAACCGGATGAAGGCGGAACACTCTCACTAGGACCCGGAGAGAGCAATGCCTCCCAAGAAGAAGAAGGTCACGGGGCTGATCAAGCTCCAGATCCAGGCCGGTGCGGCGAACCCGGCTCCGCCGGTCGGCCCCGCGCTCGGTCAGCACGGCGTCAACATCATGGAGTTCTGCAAGGCCTACAACGCGGCCACCGAGTCGCAGCGTGGCTGGGTCATCCCGGTGGAGATCACGGTCTACGAGGACCGCTCCTTCACCTTCGTGACCAAGACCCCGCCGGCCTCCAAGATGATCCTCAAGGCCGCCGGCGTGGAGAAGGGCTCGGGCGAGCCGCACAAGACCAAGGTCGCGAAGATCACCGACGCGCAGGTCCGCGAGATCGCCACCACCAAGATGCCCGACCTCAACGCGAACGACCTGGACCAGGCGGCCAAGATCATCGCCGGTACCGCTCGTTCCATGGGCATCACGGTCGAGGGCTGACCTCAACCCCGCCTGACCTCTCTGTGGCAGGGCCATGCGCCGGCCCGTACCACGACTCCACCCTGTCCGGCACCGCCGGACGTAACTGCCAGGAGCAGAAGTGAAGCGCAGCAAGACTCTCCGCGCTGCGGACGCCAAGATCGACCGGGACAAGCTCTACGCCCCGCTCGAGGCCGTCCGTCTCGCCAAGGAGACCTCCGCGACCAAGTTCGACGGGACCGTCGAGGTCGCCTTCCGCCTGGGTGTCGACCCGCGCAAGGCCGACCAGATGGTCCGCGGCACCGTGAACCTTCCGCACGGCACCGGCAAGACCGCCCGGGTCCTGGTCTTCGCGACCGGTGACCGTGCCGAGGCCGCGCGTGCCGCGGGCGCCGACATCGTCGGCTCCGACGAACTGATCGACGAGATCTCGAAGGGCAACCGCCTCAACGAGTTCGACGCCGTCGTCGCCACCCCGGACCTCATGGGCAAGGTCGGCCGCCTCGGCCGCGTCCTCGGCCCGCGTGGTCTCATGCCGAACCCGAAGACCGGCACCGTGACCCCGGACGTGGCCAAGGCCGTGAACGAGATCAAGGGCGGCAAGATCGAGTTCCGCGTCGACAAGCACTCCAACCTCCACTTCATCATCGGCAAGGTGTCCTTCGACGACGCCCAGCTCGTGGAGAACTACGGCGCGGCCCTGGACGAGATCCTTCGTCTGAAGCCGTCCGCCGCCAAGGGCCGCTACATCAAGAAGGCCGCCGTCGCCACCACCATGGGCCCCGGCATCCAGGTCGACCCGAACCGCACCCGCAACCTCCTCGTCGAGGAGGACCCGGCCGCCGTCTGATCCCTGTGATCACCGGCGGTCCAGGTCGCGTACGCGTCTGAAGGACCGGTCCCCGGCAGCTCTCCGGCTGCCGGGGACCGGTCCTTTTCGCGTACGAGGCTGTCGCAGGCGTGCGGTACGGTGCAAAGCGAAGGCAAAGCGTGCCCGGGGGGACCGGTCACCGAGAGAGCAAGCAGGGGTGGGGACGATGGGGAAGCAGAACCTGGCGCGCCGCGTGGCGGTTCCGGCCGCGGCCGTGGCGATGGTGCTCGGACTGGCGGCCTGTGAGGGTGGCGACAGCGAGTCCAAGGGCGACGGCAAGGCCGCGGACAGCGCGCCCAAGGCGATGTCGCGCGCGGACGCCGGCAAGGCGCTGAACGCCGCGTACAAGAACACCAGTGAGGCCAAGTCGGCCAAGGTGAAGATGACCATGTCGATGCCCGAGGGGACCCCCGGCGGCGGCGACATGGAGATGAGCGGCGTCATGGGCTGGGACCCGACGGTGCTCGACATGACGATGTCCGGCTCGGCCCTCCAGGAGTCCGACCCGACCGCGCCCACGTCCAGCCGCGTCATCATGGACGGCGACGTCATGTACGTCGACATGGGCGCCGAGGCCGCCAAGGAGACGGACGGCCGGCGCTGGATGAAGATGGACCTCGGCGACCTGGCCGAGCAGATGGAGAAGTCCGGCGAGGCCGGCGGCGGCGAGATGGCCAAGGCCATGACCGGCGGCCTGGAGAACATGAACCAGGACCCTGCGCAGCAGATCGCCCTGCTGATGGAGTCACCCAACCTCAAGCACGTCGGCCCGGCCAAGGTCGGTGGCGAGGAGACCCAGCACTACAAGGGCACGCTCTCCCTCAAGGAGATGCTGGACGCCAACACCGCCTTCGACACGCTCCCCGAGAAGGACCGCAAGGAGCTCGTCGAGGCCATGGAGACGTCCGGCCTGGAGGGGTACCAGACCCAGCTCTGGGTCAACGACGACGACCTCCCCGTGAAGATGGACGTCACGATGGAGACGCCCGAGGGCGACGTCCGTATCGTGCAGACCTTCTCCGACTACGGCGCCGCCGCCAAGGTCGAAGCCCCGGCGGAGAAGGACACCCTCGACTTCATGGACCTGCTCAAGGAGCTGGAGGGCATGGGCGCCGGAGCCTGACCCGTACCTCCGGGCGGGGTCCGGCGACCCTGCCCGGAGGCCGGGCCCGGGGGCGATTTGCCTCGCGGCGCCCGCCTCCCGTACGCTTCCCCAGAAGCCAAAGACCGCTGGTCGTTACCGTCTGCTCCTCGGAGAGGGCGGTGGCCGAAGGATCCGCTCACGCGGGCGACCTGCGCAGGTGACTGTGGATGTGCTCCTGGGCGTTTTACGGCCAGTCGAGCTCACGCCCCGTGCGCCTGCGCCGGGGCGTTTTTCGTCTCAAGCAGACTTCTCTGCCCGACGTCCTTCCTCACGTGCCTGATCCAGACGGTCCCAGTGCTGTACGAGGCTGATCGCAAGGTCAGTCCAGGATCATCACCCCGGAAGGAGGCCGAGGCTCATGGCGACGTCCGACAAGGTCGCAGCCGTCGAGGAGGTCACGGACAAGCTCCGTAACTCCAACGCCGCTGTCGTGACCGCGTACACCGGACTGTCCGTGGCGCAGCTCAAGCAGCTGCGCCGTTCTCTCGGCGAGAACGCTCAGTACCGAGTGGTGAAGAACACGCTGACCAAGATCGCGGCCAAGGAGGCCGGGGTCGAGCTGGACGAGCACCTCAAGGGCTCGACGGCTGTCGCCTTCGTGACCGGTGACCCGGTCGAGGCGGCGAAGAGTCTTCGTGACTTCGCCAAGGAGAACCCCGCTCTCGTCATCAAGGGCGGTGTCCTTGACGGCAAGGCGATGTCCGCCGACGAGATCAAGAAGCTTGCGGACCTCGAGTCCCGCGAGGTTCTGCTCGCCAAGCTGGCGGGCGCTCTGAAGGGCAACCAGGCCAAGGCCGCGGCTGTCTTCCAGGCTCTCCCGCAGAAGTTCGTCCGCACCGCGGACGCGCTGCGCGCCAAGCGCGACGAGCAGGGCGGTGCCGAGTAATTCGGCTCGCGTAATGGCTTGGGGCCCACCGGGCTCCCGGCCGCAGCGGGCCCACGTACGCCCGCCTTCATGTACATCCGGCACCCGCCGATTTAGTGGAAGGACGCCATCATGGCGAAGCTGTCCCAGGACGACCTGCTCGCGCAGTTCGAGGAAATGACCCTCATCGAGCTCTCCGAGTTCGTGAAGGCGTTCGAGGAGAAGTTCGACGTCGAGGCTGCCGCCCCGGTCGCCGTCGCCGCCGCCGGCGCCCCGGGCGCCCCGGCCGCCGCCGAGGAGGAGAAGGACGAGTTCGACGTCGTCCTCACCGGTGCCGGCGACAAGAAGATCCAGGTCATCAAGGTCGTGCGTGAGCTGACCTCGCTGGGTCTGAAGGAGGCCAAGGACCTCGTGGACGGCGCCCCGAAGCCCGTCCTGGAGAAGGTCAACAAGGAGGCCGCCGAGAAGGCCGCCGAGTCCCTCAAGGGCGCCGGCGCGGCCGTCGAGGTCAAGTGACTCTCCTGAGTCCCTGACTCGTCCGCCAGGGCCCTCCAGGGGGCCGGGCGACCTGTTCCCGAAGGCGATCACCCATCCGGGTGGTCGCCTTCGGGCGTGGTCGGGCGGGGGTCCTTGCGCCCTGCTCACCTGCGGGTATGGTGATCATCGTTGTGCCGTCCGGTGACCGGCGGGCGCCCGCGTGAAGGGGCCCCGGCCGTGGTCGGGAGACGGCGGACGAGGCGGTTCCGCCCCCGGTTCGGGGGAGGGGGCCTTGACGAACAGCACGCCGCGCGCGATTCTCAGGGCGCGTCATCACACCGATCCGGATACCGAGGCATGGATCGGTGGCGAACAGGGCAGTGTTGATATGCGTCCAAGAGGGCGCGAGGGCATCGTGGAGTTGAGAACAGCGAGGGTCTTTGACCATCCAGGTCACCCGCACTGGACATCAGTGAGCCAATTGGCTACACTGACCCTTTGCGCTGCCTGTTAGCTGCCTCCTGCCCGTCACCAGGGGCATGCCCGTGCTTGAGCACCGTGGAGTGAAACAGCCCTGACCTGGGATTTCTTCCGCTGTGTCGGCTCGGGACCGGTACGCGCGTAGTGAGTCCGAGCCCTCGGAAGGACCCCCTCTTGGCCGCCTCGCGCACTGCCTCCGCGAATTCGAACAACGGCGCCAGCACCGCCCCGCTGCGCATCTCCTTTGCAAAGATCAAGGAGCCCCTCGAGGTTCCGAACCTCCTTGCCCTCCAGACCGAGAGCTTCGACTGGCTCCTCGGCAACGACGCTTGGAAGGCCCGGGTCGAGGCGGCTCTGGACAGCGGACAGGACGTCCCCACCAAGTCCGGTCTGGAGGAGATCTTCGAGGAGATCTCCCCGATCGAGGACTTCTCCGGGTCGATGTCGCTGACCTTCCGCGACCACCGCTTCGAGCCCCCGAAGAACTCCATCGACGAGTGCAAGGAGCGCGACTTCACCTTCGCCGCGCCGCTCTTCGTCACCGCCGAGTTCACCAACAACGAGACCGGCGAGATCAAGTCCCAGACGGTCTTCATGGGCGACTTCCCGCTCATGACCAACAAGGGCACCTTCGTCATCAACGGCACCGAGCGTGTCGTCGTGTCGCAGCTCGTCCGCTCGCCCGGCGTCTACTTCGACTCCTCCATCGACAAGACGTCCGACAAGGACATCTTCTCCGCCAAGATCATCCCGTCCCGGGGTGCCTGGCTGGAGATGGAGATCGACAAGCGCGACATGGTCGGCGTCCGCATCGACCGCAAGCGCAAGCAGTCGGTCACCGTCCTCCTCAAGGCTCTCGGCTGGACGACCGAGCAGATCCTCGAGGAGTTCGGCGAGTACGAGTCCATGCGCGCCACCCTGGAGAAGGACCACACCCAGGGCCAGGACGACGCGCTGCTCGACATCTACCGCAAGCTGCGCCCGGGCGAGCCGCCCACGCGTGAGGCCGCCCAGACGCTGCTGGAGAACCTCTACTTCAACCCCAAGCGCTACGACCTCGCCAAGGTCGGCCGCTACAAGGTGAACAAGAAGCTCGGCGGCGACGCGCCCCTGGACGCCGGCGTGCTCACCACCGACGACGTCATCGCCACCATCAAGTACCTGGTCAAGCTGCACGCCGGCGAGACCGAGACGACCGGCGAGAACGGCACGCAGATCGTCGTCGAGACCGACGACATCGACCACTTCGGCAACCGCCGCCTGCGTAACGTCGGCGAGCTCATCCAGAACCAGGTCCGTACGGGTCTCGCCCGTATGGAGCGCGTCGTGCGTGAGCGCATGACCACCCAGGACGTCGAGGCGATCACGCCGCAGACCCTGATCAACATCCGGCCGGTCGTCGCCTCCATCAAGGAGTTCTTCGGCACCAGCCAGCTGTCGCAGTTCATGGACCAGAACAACCCGCTCTCCGGGCTCACCCACAAGCGCCGGCTCTCGGCGCTCGGCCCGGGTGGCCTCTCGCGTGAGCGGGCCGGCTTCGAGGTCCGTGACGTGCACCCCTCGCACTACGGCCGCATGTGCCCGATCGAGACCCCCGAAGGCCCGAACATCGGCCTGATCGGCTCGCTCGCCTCCTACGGCCGGGTCAACGCCTTCGGCTTCGTGGAGACGCCGTACCGCCGGGTCACCGAAGGTGTCGTCACCGACGAGGTCGACTACCTGACCGCCGACGAGGAGGACCGCTTCGTCATCGCCCAGGCCAACGCCGGGCTGACGGACGACCTCCACTTCGCCGAGGACCGCGTTCTGGTCCGCCGCCGTGGCGGCGAGGTCGACTACGTCCCCGGGGACGACGTCGACTACATGGACGTGTCGCCGCGCCAGATGGTGTCGGTCGCGACCGCCATGATCCCCTTCCTGGAGCACGACGACGCCAACCGCGCCCTCATGGGCGCGAACATGATGCGTCAGGCCGTCCCGCTCATCAAGAGCGAGGCGCCGCTCGTCGGCACCGGCATGGAGTACCGCTGCGCCACCGACGCCGGCGACGTGCTGAAGGCGGAGAAGGACGGTGTGGTCCAGGAGGTCTCCGCGGACTACATCACCACCACCAACGACGACGGCACGTACACCACGTACCGCCTCGCCAAGTTCTCCCGCTCCAACCAGGGCACCTCGGTCAACCAGAAGGTCGTCGTCGACGAGGGCGACCGGATCGTCGAGGGCCAGGTGCTCGCCGACGGTCCCGCGACCGAGCAGGGCGAGATGGCGCTCGGCAAGAACCTCCTCGTGGCGTTCATGTCCTGGGAGGGCCACAACTACGAGGACGCGATCATCCTGTCGCAGCGCCTCGTGCAGGACGACGTCCTCTCCTCGATCCACATCGAGGAGCACGAGGTCGACGCCCGCGACACCAAGCTGGGCCCCGAGGAGATCACCCGGGACATCCCGAACGTCTCCGAGGAGGTCCTCGCCGACCTCGACGAGCGCGGCATCATCCGCATCGGTGCCGAGGTCGACGCCGGCGACATCCTGGTCGGCAAGGTCACGCCCAAGGGCGAGACCGAGCTGACGCCGGAGGAGCGTCTGCTCCGCGCGATCTTCGGTGAGAAGGCGCGCGAGGTCCGCGACACCTCGCTGAAGGTGCCGCACGGTGAGACCGGCAAGGTCATCGGCGTGCGCGTCTTCGACCGCGAGGAGGGCGACGAGCTTCCCCCGGGCGTCAACCAGCTCGTCCGCGTCTACGTGGCCCAGAAGCGCAAGATCACCGACGGTGACAAGCTCGCCGGCCGTCACGGCAACAAGGGCGTCATCTCGAAGATCCTGCCGATCGAGGACATGCCGTTCCTGGAGGACGGCACCCCGGTCGACATCATCCTCAACCCGCTCGGTGTGCCGTCCCGGATGAACCCGGGTCAGGTCATGGAGATCCACCTCGGCTGGCTCGCCAGCCAGGGCTGGGACATCTCCGGTGTCGACACCGAGTGGGCCGAGCGGCTCCAGGCGATCGGCATCGACCGGGTCGAGCCGGGTACCAACGTCGCCACCCCGGTGTTCGACGGCACCCGCGAGGACGAGCTGGCCGGTCTGATCGACCACACCATCCCGAACCGTGACGGTGAGCGGATGGTGCAGTCCTCGGGCAAGGCGCGGCTGTTCGACGGCCGCTCCGGCGAGCCGTTCCCGGACCCGATCTCGGTCGGGTACATGTACATCCTCAAGCTGCACCACCTGGTCGACGACAAGCTGCACGCGCGCTCGACCGGTCCGTACTCGATGATCACCCAGCAGCCGCTGGGTGGTAAGGCCCAGTTCGGTGGTCAGCGCTTCGGTGAGATGGAGGTGTGGGCGCTGGAGGCTTACGGCGCCGCGTACGCCCTCCAGGAGCTGCTGACGATCAAGTCCGACGACGTGACGGGCCGTGTGAAGGTCTACGAGGCCATCGTCAAGGGCGAGAACATCCCCGAGCCCGGCATCCCCGAGTCCTTCAAGGTCCTCATCAAGGAAATGCAGTCGCTCTGCCTCAACGTGGAGGTGCTGTCCTCGGACGGCATGTCCATCGAGATGCGCGACACCGACGAGGACGTCTTCCGCGCGGCGGAGGAGCTCGGAATCGACCTGTCCCGGCGCGAGCCGAGCAGCGTCGAAGAGGTCTGACGGGCCTGGCCGGGCCTCGCTCCACCGTGAGGCCCGGCCGCCCCGGACCCGTACAGACCATGATGTGAGCCCCGTTCCGCCTCCGGGCGGAGGGGCACGAACCCTGAAAGAGGGATTGACGACAAAGTGCTCGACGTCAACTTCTTCGACGAGCTGCGGATCGGCCTGGCGACCGCGGACGACATCCGACAGTGGTCCCACGGCGAGGTCAAGAAGCCGGAGACCATCAACTACCGCACCCTCAAGCCGGAAAAGGACGGGCTCTTCTGCGAGAAGATCTTCGGTCCGACCCGGGACTGGGAGTGCTACTGCGGCAAGTACAAGCGCGTCCGGTTCAAGGGCATCATCTGTGAGCGCTGCGGCGTCGAGGTGACCCGCGCCAAGGTGCGCCGTGAGCGGATGGGCCACATCGAGCTCGCCGCTCCCGTGACCCACATCTGGTACTTCAAGGGCGTCCCCTCGCGCCTGGGCTACCTGCTGGACCTCGCGCCGAAGGACCTGGAGAAGGTCATCTACTTCGCCGCGTACATGATCACTTTCGTGGACGAGGAGCGCCGCACCCGCGACCTGCCGTCGCTGGAGGCGCACGTCTCCGTCGAGCGTCAGCAGATCGAGAACCGGCGCGACGCCGACCTCGAGGCCCGCGCCAAGAAGCTCGAGACCGACCTGGCCGAGCTGGAGGCCGAGGGTGCCAAGGCCGACGTGCGCCGCAAGGTGCGCGAAGGCGCCGAGCGGGAGATGAAGCAGCTGCGCGACCGCGCGCAGCGCGAGATCGACCGTCTCGACGAGGTCTGGAACCGCTTCAAGAACCTCAAGGTCCAGGACCTGGAGGGCGACGAGCTGCTCTACCGCGAGCTGCGTGACCGCTTCGGCACGTACTTCGACGGCTCGATGGGCGCGGCCGCGCTGCAGAAGCGGCTGGAGACCTTCGACCTGGACGAGGAGGCCGAGCGCCTCCGCGAGATCATCCGGACCGGCAAGGGCCAGAAGAAGACCCGGGCGCTCAAGCGCCTCAAGGTCGTCTCCGCCTTCCTCCAGACCAGCAACAGCCCCAAGGGCATGGTCCTCGACTGCGTCCCGGTCATCCCGCCGGACCTGCGTCCGATGGTGCAGCTGGACGGTGGCCGCTTCGCGACCTCCGACCTGAACGACCTGTACCGCCGTGTCATCAACCGCAACAACCGCCTGAAGCGGCTTCTCGACCTCGGCGCGCCCGAGATCATCGTGAACAACGAGAAGCGCATGCTCCAGGAGGCCGTCGACGCGCTCTTCGACAACGGCCGCCGCGGCCGCCCCGTCACGGGCCCCGGCAACCGTCCGCTGAAGTCGCTCTCCGACATGCTCAAGGGCAAGCAGGGCCGCTTCCGTCAGAACCTCCTCGGCAAGCGTGTGGACTACTCCGCGCGTTCCGTGATCGTCGTCGGTCCGCAGCTCAAGCTGCACCAGTGCGGTCTGCCGAAGGCGATGGCGCTGGAGCTGTTCAAGCCGTTCGTGATGAAGCGCCTGGTCGACCTGAACCACGCGCAGAACATCAAGTCGGCCAAGCGCATGGTCGAGCGTGGCCGCACCGTGGTGTACGACGTCCTCGAAGAGGTCATCGCCGAGCACCCCGTGCTGCTGAACCGCGCGCCCACCCTGCACCGCCTCGGCATCCAGGCGTTCGAGCCGCAGCTCGTCGAGGGCAAGGCCATCCAGATCCACCCGCTCGTCTGCACCGCGTTCAACGCGGACTTCGACGGTGACCAGATGGCCGTCCACCTGCCGCTCTCCGCGGAGGCGCAGGCCGAGGCCCGCATCCTGATGCTGTCCTCGAACAACATCCTGAAGCCGGCCGACGGCCGTCCGGTCACCATGCCGACCCAGGACATGGTGCTCGGCCTCTTCTTCCTCACCACGGACGGCGACGGCCGGAACGTGCAGGGCGAGGGGCGTGCCTTCGGCTCGACCGCCGAGGCGATCATGGCCTTCGACGCGGGTGAGCTGTCGCTCCAGTCGAAGATCGACATCCGCTTCCCGGTCGGCACCATTCCGCCGCGCGGCTGGACCGCGCCGGTCGCCGAGGAGGGTGAGCCGGAGTACCAGCCGGGCGACAGCTTCCGGCTGAGCACCACCCTGGGCCGCGCGCTCTTCAACGAGCTGCTGCCCGAGGACTACCCCTTCGTCGACTACGAGGTCGGCAAGAAGCAGCTCTCCCAGATCGTCAACGACCTGGCCGAGCGGTACCCGAAGGTCGTCGTCGCCGCGACGCTCGACAACCTGAAGGCGGCCGGCTTCCACTGGGCCACCCGGTCCGGCGTCACCGTGGCCATCTCGGACGTCGTCGTGCCCGAGGCCAAGCGGAACATCGTCGGTGAGTACGAGGCGCAGGACGTCAAGGTCCAGAAGCAGTACGAGCGCGGTCTGATCACGAAGGACGAGCGGACCCAGGAGCTCATCGCGATCTGGACCAAGGCGACCAACGAGGTCGCCGAGGCGATGAACGACAACTTCCCGAAGACCAACCCGATCGCCATGATGGTGAACTCGGGCGCGCGCGGAAACATGATGCAGCTGCGTCAGATCGCCGGTATGCGTGGTCTCGTGTCGAACGCCAAGAACGAGACGATCCCCCGTCCCATCAAGGCGTCGTTCCGCGAGGGCCTCTCGGT
The DNA here is from genome assembly GCF_011170125.1 of Streptomyces diastaticus subsp. diastaticus. Classification (NCBI taxonomy): domain Bacteria; kingdom Bacillati; phylum Actinomycetota; class Actinomycetes; order Kitasatosporales; family Streptomycetaceae; genus Streptomyces; species Streptomyces diastaticus. The sequence continues at coordinate 1,478,927 of NZ_BLLN01000002.1, forward strand.
CCTCGAGTACTTCATCGCCACCCACGGTGCCCGTAAGGGTCTCGCGGACACCGCCCTGCGTACCGCCGACTCGGGTTACCTCACCCGTCGTCTGGTGGACGTCTCGCAGGACGTCATCATCCGCGAGGAGGACTGCGGCACCGAGCGCGGTCTCAAGCTCAAGATCGCCGACCGCGGTTCGGACGGTGTCCTGCGCAAGACCGAGGACGTCGAGACGAGCGTCTACGCCCGGATGCTGGCCGAGGACGTCGTCGTCGACGGCAAGGTCATCGCGCCGGCCAACGTCGACCTCGGTGACGTCCTCATCGACCAGCTGGTCCTGCACGGCGTCGAGTCGGTCAAGACCCGCTCGGTCCTGACCTGCGAGTCGGCCGTCGGCACCTGTGCGTACTGCTACGGCCGTTCGCTCGCCACCGGCAAGCTGGTCGACATCGGTGAGGCGGTCGGCATCATCGCCGCCCAGTCCATCGGTGAGCCCGGTACCCAGCTGACGATGCGTACCTTCCACACCGGTGGTGTGGCCGGTGACGACATCACCCAGGGTCTGCCCCGAGTCGTCGAGCTCTTCGAGGCCCGTACGCCGAAGGGTGTCGCCCCGATCTCCGAGTCCGCCGGACGCGTGCGGATCGAGGAGACCGAGAAGACCAAGAAGATCGTCGTCACCCCGGACGACGGCAGCGACGAGACGGCCTTCCCGATCTCGAAGCGTGCCCGTCTGCTGGTGGGCGAGGGCGACCACGTCGAGGTGGGCCAGAAGCTCACCGTGGGTGCCACCAACCCGCACGACGTGCTGCGTATCCTCGGCCAGCGCGCGGTGCAGGTGCACCTCGTGGGCGAGGTCCAGAAGGTCTACAACTCGCAGGGTGTGTCGATCCACGACAAGCACATCGAGATCATCATCCGGCAGATGCTCCGCCGCGTGACGATCATCGAGTCCGGCGACGCCGAGCTGCTGCCCGGCGAGCTGGTCGAGCGGTCGAAGTTCGAGACCGAGAACCGTCGTGTGGTCACCGAGGGCGGTCACCCCGCCTCCGGCCGTCCGCAGCTGATGGGTATCACCAAGGCCTCGCTGGCGACCGAGTCGTGGCTGTCGGCGGCGTCCTTCCAGGAGACGACCAGGGTTTTGACCGACGCGGCGATCAACGCCAAGTCGGACTCCCTGATCGGCCTCAAGGAGAACGTCATCATCGGTAAGCTCATCCCGGCCGGTACGGGGCTGTCCCGCTACCGCAACATCCGGGTCGAGCCGACCGAGGAGGCCAAGGCCGCGATGTACTCGGCCGTCGGTTACGACGACATCGACTACTCGCCGTTCGGCACCGGCTCCGGCCAGGCCGTTCCGCTGGAGGACTACGACTACGGTCCGTACAACCAGTGAGCTGGTAGGCCGATGAGGCCGTGAAGGGCGGTCACCCCCTGGGGGGTGGCCGCCCTTCGGCGTGTCCGGGGACCGGCGGGGAGGTCAGCGCGGGGGCCGGGGCTGGAGCCAGGGCTGGAGGTGGTGCAGACGGGTGTGGTGGTCGGGGTGGGTGGCGAGCAGCTTGGCCATCGCGGACTCCTCGGGGAGGCGGGTGCCGGCCGCGCGGGCGGCGAGGGCGGCCTGGTGCCGGGCCGCCTGGTCGGCCTCGTGCATCTGGTGGAGCACGGAGGCGAGCATCGGGGCGAAGCCGAGGGCGGCGGCGTGCTGGTCGGCGCGTAGCTCCGCGCGGCGGCCGACGGCGGCCAGCGCGTAGGGGGCGGCGAGGATGAGCAGGGGGAGGCCGTAGAGGGTGGTGAGGGTGGCGAGGGCGAAGTAGCCGAGAAGGAGAACGACCAGGAGGTGGCCCAAGGCCGAGATGCTCGCCGCGACGCGCAGGATCAGGGCGGTGAGGAACCGGACGGCGCGGTAGGCGAGCCGGGCGGGCAGGGCGTACCAGTGCCCGAGCAGCGAGGCCCAGGCGTGGCCGCCGACGTGGTGGCCCAGTTCGTGGGCGAGGACGGCGGCGAGTTCGCCGTCGGGCAGGCGGCCGAGGGAGAAGGTGGTGACGCCGACGATGTGGCCGGCGGCGGCGACCGCGTTGAGGTCGGTGTCGTTTTCCTCGATCCACAGTGTGTACGTGGTGGCATCCACCCCGGCGCGGGCGGTGACCTCCCGCCAGACGGGCGTCAGCCGGGACGACTCCTGCGGAGTGGGACGACGCAGGCCCAGTACCCGCCGGGCGGCCAGCGATTCGGTGGGCCGGTGGAAGACGAGCAGCCCGGTCGCCAGCCAGCCGAGGACTCCGAGGAACGCCAGGTCTCCCAGGGCCGGCGCGGAGAGCAGGGCCACCACCGCCACGCTGCACAGGAAGAAGGGCAGGTGGATCAGGAGTGCGCCCAGCGCGGTGGCGTCCGCGTGCCGCTGCCGCGCCCTGAGGTGGACCCGCCGCTGATCGGTGCAGAGGCGATGAGCGTGGCGCGGAGCCGGCGCGGGGGGCTGCGGTGGGATCGCCAACGGGCCGGCGGGTGGGGGGCCGGCCCCGGGCTTCGGGTAGGGCGGGGGCGCGGACTCGGGGTACGGCGGGTCGGGGTACCGCGTGGGCTCGGCCGAGGAGGGCGGGTCGAAGCTGTCCGGCGGACGGGGCGTCAGGGGCATCGAGTACCTCGCGGTGCGGTGACGGCGTGAGCGGTGCCGTGCGGAAGCGGGGGACACAGTGGGGAGTGGGTCAGCCGGTGAGGACGGCCATGGGGAGCAGGGCGCTGCCGGCGCTGAAGGCGATCAGGCCGGTCCTGATCCAGCGGTGTTTGGCGGCGGCGATGCGGCTGGTCCCGGTGAGAGCGCGGGCCAGCCCGTGCAGCGGATCGCGTTCGGTGGCGGTGAGGGCGCGGGCCAGCTCGGCCTCGCCGGCCGCCGCCGCCTGGCGGATGTCGGCGAAGTAGGAGAGCGGCTCGCCCGGGGCCCAGGCGTCGGTGCGGTAGCGGGGGAGGACCGCGAGCAGCAGGGCGAGCAGGGAGACGGCGAGGGCGGCGGTCCCGGCCCACCACAAAACGAGCCCGGCCGCCCCCAGAGAGCCCGGGGCCCAGCCCTTGCCGGCCAGCAGGCCGGTGAAGACGCCCGCTGTCACGCCGAGCGCCGCCACCAGCACGGCCGCCTTGCTGTCGGCCCGCCCGATCTCGGTGTGCAGGTCGGCGAGGAGGCGGGCGGCGACGGTGGCGCCGGGCGGGGGCGGGGAGGGCGCCTGCCCGACGGGGTGCGGCAGGTGGGCGGGGTGGGGCCGGGTGTGGTCGGTGTCCTGGTCCGGGGGAGGGGCGGGGTCCGAGGCGGTGAGGTCGAGGCCGGTCATGGCGCGGTGTCCTCCTGCGAGGCGTCGGGCGGTGCCGGGGGAGGGAACGGGGGCCGCTGTGGGCCAGGGGCGGTGCCGTGGCACGGCTGGGGTTGCCAGGGCGGGGGCTCGGTCCGCGTCGGCGCGGAACCGAGAGCGGGCACTGTGCGCCAGGGCTGTGGGGAGACGTGCTGCGGCAGAGGGACGGCGGGGGGAACCGTAGGCGGGCCGGAGGCGTACGGGTGCGAGGGGCCAGGGGCGCCGGACGGGCCGGCGTCCTCGTGCGGGTCACGGTCGGCCTCTCGTGGAGAGGCACTCCCGCCGGGCGGGGCCGGGAGACCCGGGGGCGCCGGGTCCGCTTCCGGAGGCGGCGGCACGTACGGGAGGGAGGCCGGCGTGGCTGCCTCGCCGTCGGACCGCGGTTCGCCCGGCGGCCTGACGGCCCTCAGGGGTTCGTGCGGCACCCCGGGCAGGCGCTGGCCGAAGAGGTCCGCCATCGCCTGGATCGCCTGCTTCTTCGGGCCTTCCAGCTCGTACCCCTCCAGCTGGTCTCCCTTGAGGACCTCCTCGATCACGTGGATCTGGGAGCGGATCAGGTGCAGCTGGTCCTGGCGCATGTTCTCCATGACGAGGCGCATGTCCTCCGGGTGCTCGGCGAGCCGGAAGGCCAGGGCGGTTACGCCCCCCTTGCTGAGCCAGTGCTCGTAGTACTCGATCTTCTGGTGGTTGAGGCGCTGGAGCTCCAGCTGCTGGTGGTGGGCGGCGAGTGCCTGCTCGTGCGCCCATCGCTGCTGCTGCAGGGCCAGTTCCTGAGCGTGCTCCCCGTACGCGTGGGCGCGGGCGATGCTCAGCTGGTCCTGGCGCAGTTCGCGGTCGTGCTGATGGCGGTCGGCCGCGGTGCCGGCCACGTCGGCGCGGATACGTTCGGCGACCGAGTGGTCGATCCCGCGCAGCCGTCTGTGATGGGCGATGACGGCCTCGTCCCGGTGCAGCCGCAGGACCCAGCCGGTCTGCAGCCCGGCGGCACCGCCGGGCTCGCCGGTCCGCCGCAGGACCTCGCGCAGCTCCTCCTCGGCCGCCGCGCAGTCGGCTTCCCGGAAGCGCCTGGTCACCGGGCGGGCGAGGCGCAGCAGTTCGCCCGTGAGCAGCGCCGGGACGTCCCGGACCCGGCTGCGGACGTACCGGGCCGGTTCGACGACCTGCCAGGTGAGGTCGGCCTCCAGCCGGAACGGGAATCCGTCGTCGGCACTGGGCAGTTCCGCGGCCTCGCACCACAGTTGCACCCCCATGTCCACCTCGTACACGGAGGAGTAGCGCTTCGCCGCCACCTCCGCCCGTGAAGGGCGGTGCGGGGGGTGGTACGCCTCGTACTCCTCCTCGCGCGACGTGGAGAACACCAGGGCGTGGTCGATGCGGGTCAGGTGCTTCCGGTTGAAGTCGAACCGGCCGAGCTGCCGCACGGTCAGCACGGCGTCGCGTAGCACCGTGCCGCGCCCCGAGTGCTGCTGCCATTCCGGGAATCGGGGAAAGACGGGCATCGAACAGGTCTCCTCGAAAGTGTTCAGGCCGGGGCGGTGGGGTTCGTCCCGCCGCCGGAGGGGACGACGGTCAGCAGGCGCCTGGCGACCGGCGGCGGACCGCCGCCGTCCTCGCCGGGCATGGTGCGGAGCAGGTGGGAGAGGCGCTGGGCGTCCGCCGGTTCGGTGACGAGCGCCGGGACGAGGACCGCCAGCGCCCGCTCGGTGTCGGGGAAGCGGTCGGCGGCCAGCACCCAGGCGCCGAGGACGCTCAGCGCGTCGCCGGTATGGGCCCGGCTGCGCAGCGCGGCCCGCCACAGGGTGGCGAGCCCGCGGGCGGCCCACAGGGTCTTCGCGTCGGCCACCGCTTCGCCGAACCAGCCGAGGACCACGGGCCGTCCGGGCCCCTCGACGTACTCGGCGTCGTACGCGTGGTGCTGGGCGCCGCTGTGGGCGGTCTCCCGCCGGCAGGCGGCGAGGAAGCCCTCCACCGCCAGATCGTGGGCGGCCCGGTCGACGCCGAGGTGGGCGAGGAGATCGCGGAGGACCTCATCGCCCGCCGGGGACAGGAGCAGCAGTTCCACGGCCTCCCGCAGCTCCTGGAGCATGTCCTCGTCCAGCGGCTTCGGCGGGCCGCTCCGGAGGGACTCCTCGACCTCCTTGCGGCTGACGCGGCGCAGCAGGCGCAGGGTGTCGCCCGGGCGCTCCGGGCCGATCAGGGCATGGGTGCGGATCGCCACCCATCGCAGTGCCTGTGTCTCGTGGGTGCTCCAGCTGTCGAGGATGCGGGAGATGTTGGGCGCACCGATGAAATGGGCGACGGCCAGCGCGTTGGCGGCGACCAGGCGGTGCCGGTACAGGTTGGACGCGGCCCAGTTCTCGATCAGCAGCGCCATTGCCGAGGGGAGGTCGGCGTGGGCGAGGATCGCGGCCGTGGCCGCGGCCCGGGTACGTACGAGGGGGCGTCTGTCGTCCGTGAGGCGGCTCAGCCAGGAGGTCAGTGCCGGCCGGGCGGAGGGGTGGCCCGTCCACAGCTCGCGCAGCAGGACAGGAGGGGTCCGGTCGTCGCGGAAGGAGGCCACCCACTGCCTCACGGGCCCCCACTCGGTCGGCTGCTTCGCCTCCCGTTGCTCGGCGCGGGCCAGCTGGAGCCGTTTGCCGATGTGGGTGCCGAAGACCGGCACCTCCGGCGTCGCGTGAGCCCTCTGGGTGCGCAGCAGCGCGGCGTAGAGCTGGTCGCTCAGTTCGGCGGTGAGGGCGTACGGGCCGCCGTCGAACGCGGCCAGGGAGATCAGGAACGCCTTGTCCCGCAGCGCGAGCGCGTCCTCGTCCTCCTCGAACCACTCGCGGACCTGGTGTTCCAGGGAGCTGAGGGAGAACCGGGCGAGGCTCTCCTCGTCGGCCTCGCCCATCGCGACAGGGACCAGGGCCGAGGCGAAGGCGGCGGCCTCCCGCAGCTGGTGGTCGCGGGAGAGGAACCCGGCGACCGCGTCGAGCGCCAGCAGCCGGGCGACCTCGGCGTCGCCGGCCGGCCCTGGCGCGGTCGTCAGCTGCGCACGCAGGTGCGCGGCGAGCACCTCCGCGGCCCGGGGCGGGCGCCAGCCCACCGGCCGTACGTCCTCCAGCGCGGCGGTGGGGCCCACCGTCACCACCAGGTAGCCGTTGTGGCGCCGCAGCCAGTCGCCGACGGCCAGCAGGTGCGGCTCCCGCAGCGGGCGGCGGCGGTTGGTGATGAGATCGCACAGGGCGTAGCCGACCGGTGCGGCCGGCGTGTCGGCGTCGCCGCCGACGCGGGCCTGTTCCGCGTCGAGCCGGGTCGCCAGGTCGTCCGGGGAGCGGTCGCGCAGCAGGGAGCGCACGGTCGTGGCGCCCACGCGGCTCAGCAGCATGAGCGCCGCCGTCCGCCGCCCGGTGAAGGGCGGGCCCTGGAGGACGAGGACCCGTTCGGTCCTCAGACGCTCGACCAGCGCCGTGAAGGCGTCCTCGTCCGTGACGAAGGAGGCGGCCATCCGCCGCAGTGTCGGGGCGGGAATCTCGCCGGAGGCGTGCGGAGCGGCCGGACCGAAGTTCCACACCTCCGTCTTGCTGCCCATGACCAGGTCACCGGTCAGGTACCCACCCGACATCCCGTGCTGGTCACCCGTGACCAGGGAACCCCCGAACCGGGCGCCGTCGCCGAGCCTCATTGCCTCCGGCGCGTGGGCGTGCAGGTCCCGCCGGGCCGACCACGCGTCCTGCGGCCGGTCCCGCTCCTCCTCGCCGCCTTCCGCCTCGTCGCCGTCCTGGTCGGCGGGGGCGTCGGAGATGTCCTCGGGGTCCGCGGGGTGGGCCGTCTCACCCGGCTTCCGGGCCGGGCGCTCACCGGCACTCATTGATGGGCACCGCCCTCGGCCGCCCCAGGGCGGCCGGCGGCGTCAGCCTCCGGGGCCTGCGGGAGCCCCCCGGCGCCGCCCATCACCACGTCGCCGACGACCCGGCCGCCGGAGACGCCGTGCTGGTCGCCCATGACGAAGCTGCCGCCGAAGACGGGGGCGCCGCCCGTGAAGTGCACGCCCGCCGGGGGCTGGGCGGCCGGCGCGGCGACGGGGGCGGGTGCGCAGGCCGGGCCGCCCCCCGACGGCCCGGCCTGCGCTCCTCCGGCCGGTCCCGGGCGCTCCCCCGAAGCGTCCGGTACCGGCGTTCGCGCGGCCCCCGCCGCCGCGCCCGGTACCGCCGCGGCCTGCCCCGGTGCGGGGACCGGGCCGAGCAGCCAGGCGGGCAGGGGCCCGTTCTTGGTGGCCAGGGTGGCCTCGTGGAACTCCTCGGCGGGGATGCCGGGGTGGTCGTGGCGGACGATCCCGGCGTAGACGCTCTGCGAGACGCAGAGCGCGACGTCGCCCGGCCGTTCGCGCAGGGCCGCCCGCAGGAGGTCGGCGTCGAGGAGGCGACAGGCGTGGTTGAGGTCGCTGCCGACCCAGATGCCGCGTTCGTCCAGTGCGATGAACCCGGTGGCCACCACCGCCCGCAGCCGCATCTGGGCGGCGCTGGAGGCCATCCGGTTGACCGCCCTCAGCTGGGCGGGCAGCTCGGAGACGACCGACCGCAGCAACTGCGGCACGGAGACGTTCGGGTCGATGAACTCCATGACGCTGTCGCCCTGGTCGGCCCGCAGCCGCAGCGTCTCGTCGATCCCGGCCCGCTCCATGGTCCGGTCCACGACGTCGTACAACATCCGCCGCAGGAAGGCCTGTTCGACGTCGTCGCGGTCGCTGAACCTCTCGATGTCGACCAGCAGCATCGTCCGGTTGACGGGATCGTTCATCTGGTGCCCTGCCTCCCTCTCGAAACGGCCCTCGGGACCGGAGCGTGCGCACGGCCGTACTCGGCCGGCGCGGGCCGCTCCGGCCGGGGGATCTCAGCCTGGCGCCCCGGCGCCGACCCGCGTGAGGACGGATGCCGCCCTCGGACTGTGACGGTGTTTACAGACGGGTCCGGCCCGGCGTCCGGCTTCCGGGGCGGCCGGTCCGGGCACTCCCGGCCCGGCCGGCGGCGGGCCACCCCGCCGGACCCGGGGGAGCCCCGCCGCCGAAAGAGCGCCGAACCCGGTCTCCGTCCGGCCCGTCAGGGCCCGGCCCCGGCGATCCGGCGCAGCAGGTCGGGCCGCCGCACGACCAGCGCCCGCCGCCCGGTGACGACGGCGCCCCGGTCCCGCAACTCCTTCAGCAACCGCTGCACCATCTCCCGGGAGGCGCCGACCGAGCCCGCCAACTCCTGCTTGCTGAGCGGTACTTGCAGTTCGATTCCGTCCTCGGTCCGGGTCCCGGAGCCGCGGGCCAGATCGAGCAGCAGCGAGGCGAGCCGCTCCCGCACGGTCATGGAGGCGAACTCCAGCCGCCGCCGGTCCCCCGCCCGGGTCCGGTCCGACACCAGCGCCAGCAGCGTCATCGACACCTGCGGCGCGCCGCGCAGGAACTCCGTGAACCGGGCCGACTCCACCGCGACCGCGCGCACCTCCTCCAGCGCCGTCACGTGCGCCGACCGGGGCTTGCTGGTCAGGGCCGCGAACTCGCCCACGATGTCGCCGGGTCCGCGCAGGGCGAGCAGCGCCTCGTACCCGTTGGGCGCCGCGGCCGTCACCTTGGTCCACCCGGTGAGCAGGAGCAGGACGTGCGACGAGGGCTCGTGCTCGCGCAGCAGGGCCTGCCGGGGCGCGTAGGCCATCGGTGAGCCGAGGGCGAGGAGCGCCTGCCGCTCTCCGCCCTCCAGCCGGGCCAGGAACGGCACCCGGTCGTCCAGCCCGTCTCCCCCGGCCGTCATCGGCCCCTCCCCATCTCCGTGTCGCGTCCGCACCGCGCGGCCCGTCCGGCGGGGCGCGGGGCGCGGGACGGGCCAACGTACTGATCTCCCGGCCCAGGTAGCTCGCCCTTGAGCGGAATGAACCCTCCAGCCCCGCCACTCGACGGGAAAGTTACGCTCTGTGGCCGAAAACACACAGGGACCGGAGAGGGCGCGCCGGGGGCTGTCGATCGATTCAAGCCAGATGGGGAGGGCGGGGGAAGCCGGTGTGCGGCCGGTCGCGGACGGGCGGCCGGAGGTGCCCGCCGCCGTGCCGGCCGCGTCGCCCCGTCCCGGCCCGAGGGCGCCCCCTGGCAACGCCTCGCGGCCCGGTGTAGCGTCCCTCACGGGACGAGAAGTCGATCACGCAGCGGAGGGTGCCGGTCCGCCCCGGGGTGTGGGGCGTCTGACCAGCGCGTCCGCTGCGCGTGCATTTGTTTTGACCGAACTCCGTGCGATAGGTACGCTCAGACCTTGTGCCTGGGGTGTGTCTGGGCTCTCGTGCGTGTCAGGACCGCTCGGTGAGCGATAGGCGTCAGCACCGCGATCTGCGCTTCTCCCGATCTGCTAGCGGGGCTCCGCGGTATCCGACACGCCCGACCGCGTGGGTCGGGAGCGTTCCAGGTTAGCTTTACCTGTTCGGCACACAGAAACCGGAGAAGTAGTGCCTACGATCCAGCAGCTGGTCCGTAAGGGCCGGCAGGACAAGGTCGAAAAGAACAAGACGCCCGCACTCGAGGGTTCGCCCCAGCGCCGCGGCGTCTGCACGCGTGTGTTCACGACCACCCCGAAGAAGCCGAACTCGGCCCTCCGTAAGGTCGCGCGTGTGCGTCTGACCTCGGGCATCGAGGTCACGGCCTACATCCCGGGTGAGGGACACAACCTGCAGGAGCACTCCATCGTGCTCGTGCGCGGTGGCCGTGTGAAGGACCTGCCGGGTGTTCGCTACAAGATCATCCGCGGCTCCCTCGACACCCAGGGTGTCAAGAACCGCAAGCAGGCCCGCAGCCGCTACGGCGCCAAGAAGGAGAAGTAAGAATGCCTCGTAAGGGCCCCGCCCCGAAGCGCCCGGTCATCATCGACCCGGTCTACGGTTCTCCTCTGGTGACCTCCCTCATCAACAAGGTGCTGCTGAACGGCAAGCGCTCCACCGCCGAGCGCATCGTGTACGGCGCCATGGAGGGCCTGCGCGAGAAGACCGGCAACGACCCGATCATCACCCTGAAGCGTGCGCTCGAGAACATCAAGCCCACCCTCGAGGTCAAGTCCCGCCGTGTCGGTGGCGCGACCTACCAGGTCCCGATCGAGGTCAAGCCCGGCCGTGCCAACACGCTGGCGCTGCGCTGGCTGGTCGGCTACTCGCGTGCCCGTCGTGAGAAGACGATGACCGAGCGCCTCATGAACGAGCTTCTCGACGCCTCCAACGGCCTGGGTGCCGCTGTGAAGAAGCGCGAGGACACGCACAAGATGGCCGAGTCCAACAAGGCCTTCGCGCACTACCGCTGGTAGTCGCTACCCCCATCGAGACCGAGAGAAGACTGAAGCCTTATGGCTACCACTTCACTTGACCTGGCCAAGGTCCGCAACATCGGGATCATGGCCCACATCGACGCGGGCAAGACGACCACCACCGAGCGGATCTTGTTCTACACCGGCGTCAGCTACAAGATCGGTGAGACCCACGAGGGTTCCGCCACGATGGACTGGATGGAGCAGGAGCAGGAGCGCGGCATCACCATCACGTCCGCCGCGACGACCTGCCACTGGCCGCTCGAGGACGTCGACCACACCATCAACATCATCGACACCCCGGGCCACGTGGACTTCACGGTCGAGGTGGAGCGTTCGCTCCGCGTCCTCGACGGTGCCGTCACCGTGTTCGACGGTGTCGCCGGTGTGGAGCCGCAGTCCGAGACGGTCTGGCGTCAGGCGGACCGTTACGGCGTCCCGCGCATCTGCTTCGTCAACAAGCTGGACCGCACCGGCGCCGAGTTCCTGCGCTGCGTCGACATGATCAAGGAGCGCCTCGGCGCCACCCCGATCGTGATGCAGCTGCCCATCGGCTCCGAGGCCGACTTCCTGGGTGTCGTCGACCTGGTGACGATGAAGGCGTACGTCTGGTCGGCGGACGCCGCCAAGGGCGAGATGTACGACACCATCGAGATCCCGGAGACCCACACCGAGCTGGCCGCCGAATGGCGCGGCAAGCTGCTGGAGGCCGTCGCCGAGAACGACGAGGCCATGATGGAGCTGTACCTGGAGGGCGAGGAGCCCTCCGTGGAGCAGCTGCACGAGGCCATCCGCCGCATCACCATCGCCTCGGGCAAGTCCTCGGACACCACGGTCACCCCGGTGTTCTGCGGTACGGCGTTCAAGAACAAGGGCGTCCAGCCCCTGCTCGACGCGGTCGTGCGCTACCTCCCCTCGCCCCTCGACGTCGAGGCCATCGAAGGCCAGGACGTCAAGGACGCGGAGAAGGTCATCGCCCGCAAGCCGTCCGACGACGAGCCGCTGTCGGCGCTGGCGTTCAAGATCATGAGCGACCCGCACCTCGGCAAGCTCACCTTCGTGCGCGTCTACTCCGGCCGTCTCCAGTCCGGCACCGCGGTGCTGAACTCGGTGAAGGGCAAGAAGGAGCGCATCGGCAAGATCTACCGTATGCACGCCAACAAGCGTGAGGAGATCGAGTCGGTGGGCGCCGGTGACATCGTCGCCGTCATGGGTCTCAAGCAGACCACGACCGGTGAGACGCTGTCCGACGAGAAGGCCCCGGTGATCCTGGAGTCCATGGACTTCCCGGCTCCCGTCATCGAGGTCGCGATCGAGCCCAAGTCCAAGGGTGACCAGGAGAAGCTGGGTGTCGCCATCCAGCGTCTCGCGGAGGAGGACCCCTCCTTCCAGGTGCACACCAACGAGGAGACCGGCCAGACCGTCATCGGCGGCATGGGCGAGCTCCACCTCGAGGTCCTGGTCGACCGCATGAAGCGGGAGTTCCGGGTCGAGGCCAACGTCGGTAAGCCGCAGGTCGCCTACCGTGAGACGATCCGCAAGACCGTCGAGCGCGTGGACTTCACCCACAAGAAGCAGACCGGTGGTACCGGTCAGTTCGCCAAGGTGCAGATCGCGGTCGAGCCCCTGACGGACAGCGACGCCAGCTACGAGTTCGTGAACAAGGTCACCGGTGGCCGCATCCCGAAGGAGTACATCCCTTCGGTGGACGCCGGCTGCCAGGAAGCCATGCAGTTCGGCATCCTCGCCGGTTACGAGATGACCGGTGTGCGCGTGACCCTGATCGACGGCGGCTACCACGAGGTCGACTCCTCCGAGCTCGCCTTCAAGATCGCCGGTTCGCAGGCGTTCAAGGAGGGTGCCCGCAAGGCCGGCCCCGTGCTGCTCGAGCCGATGATGGCCGTCGAGGTCACCACGCCCGAGGACTACATGGGCGACGTCATCGGTGACATCAACTCCCGCCGTGGCCAGATCCAGGCCATGGAGGAGCGGGCCGGTGCCCGGGTCGTCAAGGGCCTGGTGCCGCTCTCGGAGATGTTCGGCTACGTCGGCGACCTCCGCAGCAAGACCTCGGGTCGCGCAAGCTACTCGATGCAGTTCGACTCCTACGCCGAGGTTCCCCGGAACGTCGCCGAGGAGATCATCGCGAAGGCCAAGGGCGAGTAACTCTTCGGAGCACACGCTTTAGGCTTGTCACCGGAAGCCCGCGGACACCTCGTCCGCACCCCGGAAGGGGTGTCCCGGGCCCCGGCATCCCAGCAAAGATCACCTGGCGCCGATGAGTAAGGCGTACAGAACCACTCCACAGGAGGACCCCAGTGGCGAAGGCGAAGTTCGAGCGGACTAAGCCGCACGTCAACATCGGCACCATCGGTCACATCGACCACGGTAAGACGACCCTCACGGCCGCCATTACCAAGGTGCTGCACGACGCGTACCCGGACCTGAACGAGGCCTCGGCCTTCGACATGATCGACAAGGCGCCCGAGGAGCGCCAGCGTGGTATCACGATCTCGATCTCGCACGTCGAGTACCAGACGGAGCAGCGTCACTACGCGCACGTCGACTGCCCCGGTCACGCGGACTACATCAAGAACATGATCACGGGTGCCGCGCAGATGGACGGCGCCATCCTCGTGGTCGCCGCCACCGACGGCCCGATGCCGCAGACCAAGGAGCACGTGCTCCTGGCCCGCCAGGTCGGCGTTCCGTACATCGTGGTCGCCCTGAACAAGGCCGACATGGTGGACGACGAGGAGATCCTGGAGCTCGTCGAGCTCGAGGTCCGCGAGCTGCTCTCCGAGTACGAGTTCCCGGGCGACGACCTGCCGGTCGTCAAGGTCTCCGCGCTCAAGGCCCTCGAGGGCGACAAGGAGTGGGGTGAGTCCGTCCTCAACCTGATGAAGGCTGTCGACGAGGCCATCCCGGCTCCCGAGCGTGACGTCGACAAGCCGTTCCTGATGCCGGTCGAGGACGTCTTCACGATCACCGGTCGCGGTACGGTCGTCACCGGCCGCATCGAGCGTGGTGTCCTCAAGGTCAACGAGACCGTCGACATCATCGGCATCAAGCAGGACAAGACCACCACCACGGTCACCGGCATCGAGATGTTCCGCAAGCTCCTCGACGAGGGCCAGGCCGGTGAGAACGTCGGTCTGCTCCTCCGTGGCATCAAGCGCGAGGACGTCGAGCGCGGCCAGGTCATCATCAAGCCCGGTTCGGTCACCCCGCACACCGAGTTCGAGGCCCAGGCCTACATCCTGTCGAAGGACGAGGGTGGCCGCCACACCCCGTTCTTCAACAACTACCGCCCGCAGTTCTACTTCCGTACGACGGACGTGACCGGTGTGGTGAACCTCCCCGAGGGCACCGAGATGGTCATGCCGGGCGACAACACCGAGATGCGCGTCGAGCTGATCCAGCCCGTCGCCATGGAGGAGGGCCTGAAGTTCGCCATCCGTGAGGGTGGCCGGACCGTGGGCGCCGGCCAGGTCACCAAGATCATCAAGTAATTGATGGCCTCGCGCTGATCTGGTAGCTCTCCGAGCTGCTTGAGAAGGGCCCGTACGACTCCGTGTCGTACGGGCCCTTCGGCGTTCCCGGAGCCGGGCGTGTCACCCGCTGGTCCTGGTCCGGAAGGCGGAGCCGGGGGCGGGAGGACATGATGGGGGGCACCGACCCGGTGAGAGGCGGTGGTGACGGCACCATGGGTGCGAGCGAGGCGAGTGGTGGTCCGCCGGAGGGTGCGGCGGTGGCGCTGGTCGACCGCCGGGGGATCGTCGCCGGCTGGTCGCGGGCGGCCGAGGGCCTGCTGGAGCGGCCGGCGGACGAGGTGCTGGGCCGCTCCGTCCTCCGGCTGCTGGCCGAGGAGCGCCACGTCCGGCTGCCCGAGGACGGCGAGGTCGTCCTGCGGCACGGCGACTTCGGGACCGTCGCCGTGCGCTACTGGGCCCAGGAGCTGCAAGGCTCGGGATTCACCCTGGTGCTGGCGGTCGGCTCCGGCCGGGCCGCCGGAGCCGAGCAGGCCGAGGCCGTCTTCCGGGCCCTGCTCGCCCAGGACCGGCTCGGCTTCATCCTGCGCGACGCCGACCTCGCCGTCCTGCGGACCAACGTCCTGCCCGGCGAGTTCGGCGGCCCGCCCCAGGTGGTGGGCAGCGTGCTGAGCGAGGTGATGGACGGGGCCGACGCCGCCAGGACCGAGGAGACCCTGCGCGAGGTGCTGGAGACGGGCAGGCCGCTGGCCGCGCAGGAACAGCACGTCCGCTCCTTCCGGCCGCCTCACCACGAGTGGTCGCTCTCCTACTCCGCCGTACGGACCGAGGACCACGAGGGCCACCCGACCGGCGTCGCCGTCTTCCTGACCGACGCCACCGAGCACTGGCGCGCCGCCCAGCGGGCCGAACTGCGCCACCGCGCCTCCGCCGGGGTGGGCAACTCGCTGGACATCGAACGCACCGCGCAGGAGATCGCCGACACCCTGGTCCCGCGGTTCGCCGACCTCGCCTGGGTCGACCTCGCCGACGCGGTGCTGGCCGGCGAGGAGCCGCCGAAGAACACCGCCGGGGGAGACCTGCTGCTGCGCCGGGTGGCGGTGCGCTCCGCCGACGGTCCCTGGCCCGACCAGCTCCTGCCGGTCGGCGCGACCGTGCCGCCCTTTCCCGACCGGCCGATGGTCCGCGAGGTCCAGGAGGGCCGCACCATCCGGATCGACCGCAGGGCCGTGGAGGAGCTGCTGGGCGACCCGGCGCACGTCCGGCTGGCGGCACCCGAGGGGGGCCACTCGCTGATCATCGCTCCGCTCTTCGCCCGCGCCCTGCTGCTCGGGGCCGTCGGCGTCTGGCGGGCCGAGCGGCCCGACCCCTTCGAGGAGGACGACGCGGAGCTGCTGACCGAGATCGCCGCACAGGCCGCACTCAGCGTGGACAACGCCCGCCGCTACACCCGCGAGCACCGGGCCGTCGACAGCCTCCAGCGGCGGCTGCTGCCGCAGGCCTCCACCACCACCCGGGTCATGGAGACCACCGGCTCCTACGTTCCCGCCGAGGCGGGCGCGGAGATCGGCGGCGACTGGTTCGACGCGATCGCCCTGCCCTCGCTGCGGACCGGCCTGGTCGTCGGCGACGTGTTCGGCAGCGGGCTGCACGCCACCGCCACCATGGGGCGGCTGCGCACCGCCGTGCAGACCCTGGCCGACCTGGAACTGGCACCCGACGAGGTGCTCACGCAGCTCGACACCCTGGTGGCCAGACTGGCCGCCGAGGCCGAGCCCGGACACCGCGACACGGTCGGCGCCACCTGCCTGGTCGCCCTGCACGACCCGGTCACCCGCTGCTGCGTGATGGCCTCGGCGGGCCATCCCCCGCCCATCCTGGCCCTCCCCGACGGTCCCGCCCACGCGGTCGACCTCCAGCCGGGGCCGCCGCTGGGCGTGGGGGGCCTGCCCTTCGAGACGGCCACCGTCGACATGCCGCCGGGCAGCGTCCTCGCCCTGTACACCGACGGCCTGCTCAGGCGGTACGCGCCCGACCTCGACGCCGCCACCCGCCACCTGGCCGACCGCCTGTCCCGCCTCCAGCGCTCCGAGAAGAGGCTGCCCTCACTCTCCCGCGGCCTGATGGCCGGGGGAGACGGCACCCCCTTCCTCGACGACGCCGCCCTGCTGCTGGCCCGCCCCTCCGCACTGGCCCCCGGCGACGTCGCGAGCTGGGAGTTCCCCGCGGAACCGGACGCGGTGGGGGCGGCCCGCAACGCCGCCAACGAGAAGCTCACCGAGTGGGGCCTGGAGGGCAACGCCTTCGTGACGGAACTGATCGTCAGCGAACTCGTCACCAACGCGGTCCGCCACGCCGGCGGCCCCATCGGCCTGCGCCTGATCCGCGGCGAACTCCTCTACTGCGAGGTCACCGACCCCAGCAACACCCAGCCGCGCCTGCGCCGCGCCCGCACCACCGACGAGGGCGGCCGCGGCCTCTTCCTCGTCGCCCAGCTCAGCCGCCGCTGGGGCAGCCGCTACGGCCAGAACGGCAAGACCATCTGGGCGGAGCAGGAACTGGTGGAGGACTTTCCGGAGTGAGGGCGGTGGGGACCCCGTCGCGTTCCGGCGGGGAGCTACGCTGGTCAGCGCCTCTTCAGAGCACTGACACAGAGCCCTTGACCTGCGAGGCAGGCAGGGAGCCAAGCCTCAGGAGTACCGCGATGCTGCGCACCATGTTCAAGTCCAAGATCCACCGGGCCACCGTCACCCACGCGGACCTGCACTACGTGGGGTCCGTGACCGTCGACCGCGATCTGATGGACGCCGCCGACCTGCTTCCGGGGGAGCTGGTCCACATCGTCGACATCACCAACGGGGCCCGGCTGGAGACCTACGTGATCGAGGGCGAGCGCGGCTCGGGCGTCATCGGCGTCAACGGCGCCGCCGCGCACCTCGTCCACCCCGGTGACCTGGTCATCCTCATCAGCTACGCGCAGGTCGAGGACGCCGAGGCCCGCTCCCTCGTCCCGGCCGTGGTCCACGTGGACGCCGGCAACCGCGTCGTCGGCCTGGGCGCGGACCCGGCGGAGCCGGTCCCCGGCGGCGACCAGGTGCGCAGCCCGCGGAGCGTGTGAGCCCGGCGCGCGACGAGGGGCCCCGCGGCACGGTCGCCGTGCGGCGGGGCCCGTGCGGGTACCTGAACAGGGGGACGTCGGGGCCGGGACCCCGGGGGAGATCCGCCCTGGTGGGGGAGGGTGGGAACGGGAGCGCGGGGAATCACCACGGCGGTCCGCGCCCCCGTTCGGCCGTCGCCGCGTTTGACCCGGGGAAGCTCGGGGGTAAGCTTCTCGGCTCGATTGGCTCAAGGCGGGGCCCGTGTGGCAGACTGGCGGGGTTGCTCGGTTGAGTGCCGATGCCGCGCGCCTCCCGCCGGGAGGACTGGAAGCGAGTCCCACAGTACTCGTCGCCTCAACTGCCCCAGGTTCGCCGAAGGCAGCGCTGTGGCGGACGTACGGGAATCTTCCGGGAAGTGTGAGCGGGGTACCAGCCAGGCGCCCGGTGGTCACCGCACCGTGAGGTGCGGCTTCACCGAACCGCGTGGCCACGGTGTGCGACGCGACCCCCCAGATGGGATCCCGCGAGGAGATTTCGTACGGGCGGGAAGGCGACACACCCGACCGCGTGGGTCGGAGAAAGAGACCGGACCCCGGGTCCCAGAGCGTTACGAGAGACAGGACTACCAAGTAGCCATGGCGGGACAGAAGATCCGCATCCGGCTCAAGGCCTACGACCACGAGGTCATCGACTCCTCGGCGAAGAAGATCGTCGAGACGGTGACCCGCACTGGTGCGTCGGTCGCAGGCCCGGTGCCGCTGCCCACTGAGAAGAACGTGTACTGCGTCATCAAGTCGCCGCACAAGTACAAGGACTCTCGCGAGCACTTCGAGATGCGCACCCACAAGCGCCTCATCGACATCCTCGACCCGACGCCCAAGACCGTTGACTCTCTGATGCGACTCGACCTTCCGGCCGGCGTCGACATCGAGATCAAGCTCTGAGAGGCGCGCTAGAGATGGCTAAGCAGATTAAGGGCATCCTGGGCGAGAAGCTCGGCATGACCCAGGTCTGGGACGAGAACAACCGGGTCGTCCCGGTGACCGTCGTCAAGGCCGGGCCCAATGTCGTGACCCAGGTCCGCACGAATGACACCGACGGCTACGAGGCCGTGCAGATCGCCTTCGGCGAGATCGACCCGCGCAAGGTGAACAAGCCCCTCAAGGGCCACTTCGCCAAGGCCGACGTCACCCCTCGCCGTCACCTCGTCGAGATCCGTACCGCTGACGCCAGCGAGTACACCCTCGGCCAGGAGCTGAACGCCGACACCTTCGAGGCCGGCCTCAAGGTCGACGTGACCGGCAAGAGCAAGGGCAAGGGCTTCGCCGGTGTCATGAAGCGTCACAACTTCGCGGGCCTCGGCGCCGGCCACGGCACCCAGCGCAAGCACCGCTCGCCCGGTTCCATCGGTGGCTGCGCCACCCCGGGCCGTGTGTTCAAGGGCCTCCGCATGGCGGGCCGTATGGGCAACGAGCGGGTCACCACCCAGAACCTGACCGTCCACGCCGTTGACGCGGAGAAGGGGCTGCTCCTCATCAAGGGCGCCGTCCCCGGTCCGAACGGCGGCCTCGTCCTGGTCCGTACCGCGGCCAAGGGGGCCTGAGGTAACGATGAGCACCATTGACATCCTTTCGCCGGCAGGCGACAAGGCCGGGACCGTCGAGCTCCCCGCGGAGATCTTCGACGCGAAGACCAGCGTTCCGCTGATCCACCAGGTCGTCGTCGCCCAGCTGGCCGCTGCCCGACAGGGCACGCACAAGACCAAGTCGCGTGGCGAGGTGCGCGGCGGTGGCCGCAAGCCGTACCGCCAGAAGGGCACCGGCCGCGCCCGTCAGGGTTCGACCCGCGCCCCGCAGTTCGCCGGCGGTGGCGTCGTCCACGGCCCCGTGCCGCGTGACTACTCGCAGCGGACCCCGAAGAAGATGAAGGCCGCCGCCCTGCGCGGTGCCCTCTCGGACCGGGCCCGCCACGACCGCATCCACGTCGTCACCGGCGTGGTCGAGGGCGAGATCTCGACGAAGGCCGCCAAGGGTCTGCTCGGCAAGATCAGCGAGCGCAAGAACGTGCTCCTGGTCATCGAGCGTTCCGACGAGGCCGCGCTGCTCTCCGCCCGCAACCTGCCCCAGGTGCACATCCTGGAGCCGGGCCAGCTGAACACGTACGACGTTCTCGTCTCGGACGACGTGGTCTTCACCCAGGCCGCCTTCGAGTCCTTCGTGTCCGGCCCCAAGGCCGCCAACGAGACCGAAGGGAGCGACGCCTGATGGCCACGCGTCACCCGAGCATTGCCCCCAAGGCGGCCAAGGCCGCCAAGGCCGCGCGCGTCGCCAAGGCGAAGCGCCACGCCGCCGAGGGCAAGAACACCGTCGAGACCCCGCTGAGCAAGGGCTTCACGGACCCCCGTGACGTCCTCGTCAAGCCGGTCGTCTCGGAAAAGAGCTACGCGCTCCTCGACGAGAACAAGTACACGTTCATCGTCGCGCCCAACGCCAACAAGACCCAGATCAAGGAAGCCGTCCAGGCGGTCTTCGAGGTCAAGGTCACCGGGGTGAACACGATCAACCGTCAGGGGAAGCGCAAGCGGACCCGCACCGGTTTCGGCAAGCGTGCCGACACCAAGCGCGCGATCGTGACCCTCGCCGAGGGCGACCGTATCGACATCTTCGGCCAGGCCTCCTAACGGAGCGCCCTGGTCCGATATCGGACGAGGACTGAGAAATGGGTATCCGCAAGTACAAGCCGACGACTCCGGGCCGTCGTGGGTCCAGCGTCGCCGACTTCGTCGAGGTCACGCGGTCCACGCCGGAGAAGTCGCTGGTCCGCCCCCTGCACAACAAGGGCGGCCGTAACAACACCGGTCGTGTGACCGTTCGCCACCAGGGTGGCGGACACAAGCGCGCCTACCGCGTGATCGACTTCCGTCGTCACGACAAGGACGGCGTGCCGGCGAAGGTCGCGCACATCGAGTACGACCCCAACCGCACCGCGCGTATCGCGCTGCTGCACTACGTGGACGGCGAGAAGCGCTACATCCTCGCCCCCCGCAACCTGACGCAGGGCGACCGGATCGAGAACGGTCCGGGCGCGGACATCAAGCCCGGCAACAACCTGGCGCTCCGCAACATCCCGGTCGGTACGACTCTCCACGCCATCGAGCTGCGGCCCGGCGGCGGCGCGAAGCTCGCCCGCTCCGCGGGCGCCTCCGTGCAGCTGCTCGCGAAGGAAGGGTCCATGGCCCACCTTCGTATGCCGTCCGGAGAGATCCGCCTGGTCGACGTCCGCTGCCGCGCCACCATCGGTGAGGTCGGCAACGCCGAGCAGTCGAACATCAACTGGGGCAAGGCCGGCCGCAAGCGCTGGCTGGGCGTCCGCCCGTCCGTTCGCGGTGTGGCGATGAACCCGGTTGACCACCCCCACGGTGGTGGTGAGGGCAAGACCAGCGGTGGTCGCCACCCGGTCTCCCCCTGGGGTCAGAAGGAGGGTCGTACGCGTTCTCCCAAGAAGGCGAGCAACAAGTACATCGTCCGCCGCCGCAAGACGAACAAGAAGCGCTAGGAGCGGGTTTAGATGCCGCGTAGTCTCAAGAAGGGGCCCTTCGTCGACGACCACCTGATCAAGAAGGTGGATGTCCAGAACGAAGCCGGCACCAAGAACGTCATCAAGACCTGGTCCCGTCGCTCGATGATCGTCCCGGCCATGCTCGGCCACACGATCGCGGTGCACAACGGCAAGACCCACATCCCGGTGTTCGTCACCGAGTCGATGGTCGGCCACAAGCTCGGCGAGTTCTCGCCGACTCGCACCTTCCGCGGCCACGTCAAGGACGACCGGAAGTCGAAGCGCCGCTAAAGGCGGGGTGGAAACGACGACTTATGACTAACACCGAAGGGACAACCATGGAAGCCAGGGCCCAGGCGCGGTACATCCGCGTCACGCCCATGAAGGCCCGCCGCGTGGTGGACCTCATCCGTGGCATGGATGCCACGGAGGCTCAGGCGGTCCTGCGTTTCGCCCCGCAGGCCGCGAGCGTGCCGGTCGGCAAGGTGCTGGACAGCGCCATCGCCAACGCCGCGCACAACTACGACCACACCGACGCCTCTTCGCTGGTCATCAGCGAGGCGTACGTGGACGAGGGCCCGACCCTGAAGCGGTTCCGGCCGCGCGCCCAGGGCCGTGCCTACCGGATCCGTAAGCGGACCAGCCACATCACCGTGGTCGTCAGCAGCAAGGAAGGAACCCGGTAATGGGCCAGAAGGTAAACCCGCACGGGTTCCGTCTCGGTGTCACGACCGACTTCAAGTCGCGTTGGTACGCCGACAAGCTGTACAAGGACTACGTCAAGGAAGACGTCGCCATTCGTCGCATGATGACGAAGGGCATGGAGCGGGCCGGCATCTCCAAGGTGGAGATCGAGCGCACCCGCGACCGCGTCCGCGTTGACATCCACACCGCGCGTCCGGGCATCGTCATCGGCCGCCGTGGCGCCGAGGCCGACCGCATCCGCGGCGAGCTGGAGAAGCTCACCGGCAAGCAGGTGCAGCTCAACATCCTCGAGGTCAAGAACCCCGAGACCGACGCTCAGCTGGTGGCCCAGGCCGTCGCCGAGCAGCTGTCCTCGCGTGTCTCCTTCCGGCGTGCCATGCGTAAGAGCATGCAGTCGTCGATGAAGGCCGGCGCCAAGGGCATCAAGATCCAGTGCGGCGGTCGTCTCGGCGGCGCCGAGATGTCCCGTTCGGAGTTCTACCGCGAGGGCCGCGTGCCCCTGCACACGCTCCGCGCCAACGTGGACTACGGCTTCTTCGAGGCCAAGACGACCTTCGGCCGCATCGGCGTGAAGGTCTGGATCTACAAGGGCGACGTCAAGAACATCGCCGAGGTTCGCGCCGAGAACGCCGCGGCCCGCGCCGGCAACCGTCCGGCCCGTGGCGGCGGCAACGACCGCCCGGCCCGTGGCCGCGGTGGCGAGCGTCGCGGTCGTAAGCCGCAGCAGCAGTCCGCGCCGGCTGCCGAGGCCCCCAAGGCCGAGGCGCCCGCCGCTGCCGCTCCGGCTGAGAGCACCGGAACGGAGGCCTGAGGGTCATGCTGATCCCCCGTAGGGTCAAGCACCGCAAGCAGCACCACCCGAAGCGGAACGGTATGGCCAAGGGCGGTACCGAGGTCGCGTTCGGCGAGTACGGCATCCAGGCGGTCACCCCCGCCTACGTGACGAACCGCCAGATCGAGGCCGCTCGTATCGCGATGACCCGCCACATCAAGCGTGGCGGCAAGGTCTGGATCAACATCTACCCGGACCGCCCGCTCACGAAGAAGCCCGCCGAGACCCGCATGGGTTCCGGTAAGGGTTCGCCCGAGTGGTGGATCGCGAACGTCAAGCCGGGTCGGGTGATGTTCGAGCTGTCCTACCCGAACGAGAAGATTGCGCGTGAGGCGCTTACCCGCGCTGCTCACAAGCTTCCGATGAAGTGCCGGATTGTTCGGCGCGAGGCAGGTGAGTCGTGATGTCGGCCGGTACCAAGGCGTCCGAGCTGCGCGAGCTGGGCAACGAGGAGCTTCTGGCGAAGCTCCGCGAGGCCAAGGACGAGCTGTTCAAGCTCCGCTTCCAGGCGGCGACGGGTCAGCTCGAGAACCACGGTCGGCTGAAGGCCGTCCGTAAGGACATCGCCCGGATCTACACCCTGATGCGCGAGCGCGAGCTGGGCATCGAGACGGTGGAGAGCGCCTGATGAGCGAGAGCAACGTGACTGAAGAGACCAAGGACGCCCGCGGCTTCCGCAAGACCCGCGAGGGTCTGGTGGTCAGCGACAAGATGGACAAGACCGTCGTCGTCGCCGTCGAGGACCGCGTCAAGCACGCCCTGTACGGCAAGGTCATCCGCCGTACGAACAAGCTCAAGGCCCACGACGAGCAGAACGCTGCCGGCGTCGGCGACCGCGTCCTCCTGATGGAGACCCGGCCGCTGTCCGCCACCAAGCGCTGGCGCATCGTCGAGATCCTCGAGAAGGCCAAGTAATCCCTTCCGGGACTACAGGCAAGAGCATCCCTCCGAGGGGTGACCCTCGGACCAGTTCCGCCAGGCTCGGCAGGGGAGACACCCCACGGGTTCCCTCCCCTGCCGGGAACCGGCAGACGATCAGGAGATAGACGTGATCCAGCAGGAGTCGCGACTTCGCGTCGCCGACAACACGGGTGCGAAGGAGATCCTCACCATCCGCGTTCTCGGTGGCTCGGGCCGCCGCTACGCGGGCATCGGTGATGTCATCGTCGCCACCGTCAAGGACGCGATCCCGGGCGGCAATGTGAAGAAGGGTGACGTCGTCAAGGCCGTCATCGTTCGCACCGTCAAGGAGCGCCGTCGCGCGGATGGCTCGTACATCCGCTTCGACGAGAACGCCGCCGTCATTCTGAAGAACGACGGCGACCCCCGCGGCACCCGTATCTTCGGCCCGGTCGGCCGTGAGCTGCGCGAGAAGAAGTTCATGAAGATCATCTCGCTCGCGCCGGAGGTGCTGTAAGCATGAAGATCAAGAAGGGCGACCTGGTCCAGGTCATCACCGGTAAGGACAAGGGCAAGCAGGGCAAGGTCATTGCCGCTTACCCGCGCGAGGAGCGCGTCCTGGTCGAGGGTGTCAACCGGGTCAAGAAGCACACCAAGGCGAACCAGCCGGGCCGCGCGTCGCAGGCCGGCGGGATCGTGACCACCGAAGCCCCGGTCCACGTGAGCAACGTGTCGCTCGTCGTGGAGAAGGACGGCAACAAGGTCGTCACCCGCGTCGGGTACCGCTTCGACGAGGACGGCAACAAGATCCGCGTTGCCAAGCGGACCGGTGAGGACATCTGATGACGACCACCACTGCACCCCGTCTGAAGCTGAAGTACCGCGAGGAGATCGCGGGCAAGCTGCGTGACGAGTTCGCGTACGAGAACGTCATGCAGGTCCCCGGCCTGACCAAGATCGTGGTCAACATGGGTGTGGGCGACGCCGCCCGCGACTCCAAGCTGATCGAGGGCGCCATCCGCGACCTCACCACGATCACCGGCCAGAAGCCGGCCGTCACCAAGGCCCGGAAGTCCATCGCGCAGTTCAAGCTGCGTGAGGGTCAGCCGATCGGTGCCCACGTGACCCTGCGCGGCGACCGCATGTGGGAGTTCCTGGACCGCACCCTGTCGCTGGCGCTCCCGCGCATCCGCGACTTCCGCGGCCTGTCCCCCAAGCAGTTCGACGGCCGTGGCAACTACACCTTCGGTCTCACGGAGCAGGTCATGTTCCACGAGATCGACCAGGACAAGATCGACCGCGTCCGGGGTATGGACATCACCGTGGTCACCACGGCGACCAACGACGCTGAGGGCCGCGCGCTCCTTCGTCACCTCGGCTTCCCGTTCAAGGAGGCGTGAGCCGTGGCGAAGAAGGCTCTCATCGCAAAGGCCGCTCGCAAGCCGAAGTTCGGCGTGCGCGGCTACACCCGCTGCCAGCGGTGCGGCCGTCCGCACTCTGTCTACCGCAAGTTCGGCCTGTGCCGCGTCTGCCTTCGTGAGATGGCTCACCGCGGCGAGCTGCCGGGCGTGACCAAGAGCTCCTGGTAGATCCCGCTTCAGGGATTCACCGGGCCTCTGGTAAGCATCCAGGCGGCGGACGATCTTCCTCCGATGGCTTAGGCTGGAGAGGTTGGCCGTCCGCCGCCCTGGACAGCCCGCGGACGCTCACCACTGAGCAGTCCGCATATGACGCTTACTACGCCGTAGGTCCCCGCGCCGCACCCGTCCCGTCCCGGATCGGGGAGAGGGATGGCGCATACAGGAAACCCCGGCGAGAAAGGCCGAAGGCCGATTCATGACCATGACTGATCCGATCGCAGACATGCTTACGCGTCTGCGTAACGCCAACTCGGCGTACCACGACTCCGTCGTGATGCCGCACAGCAAGATCAAGTCGCACATCGCGGAGATCCTCCAGCAGGAGGGCTTCATCACGGGCTGGAAGACCGAGGACGCCGAGGTCGGCAAGAACCTCGTCCTCGAGCTGAAGTTCGGTCCGAACCGTGAGCGCTCCATCGCGGGCATCAAGCGGATCTCCAAGCCCGGTCTCCGGGTCTACGCGAAGTCCACCAACCTGCCGAAGGTCCTCGGCGGTCTCGGCGTGGCGATCATCTCCACGTCGCACGGCCTCCTGACCGGCCAGCAGGCGCAGAAGAAGGGCGTGGGTGGGGAAGTCCTCGCCTACGTCTGGTAGTCGGGAACGGAGGAAAAGCTCATGTCGCGTATTGGCAAGCTTCCCATCACGGTTCCCGCCGGCGTGGACGTCACCATCGATGGCCGTACGGTCGGCGTGAAGGGCCCCAAGGGCACCCTCGCGCACACCATCGTCGCGCCGATCGAGATCGCTAAGGGCGAGGACGGCACCCTCTCGGTGACGCGCCCGAACGACGAGCGTCAGAACAGGGCTCTGCACGGCCTGTCCCGCACGCTGGTGGCGAACATGATCACCGGTGTGACCCAGGGATACGTCAAGAAGCTCGAAATCAACGGTGTCGGTTACCGCGTGGTCGCGAAGGGCTCCAACCTGGAGTTCTCTCTCGGCTACTCCCACCCGATCCTGGTCGAGGCCCCTGAGGGCATCACCTTCAAGGTCGAGACCCCGACCCGTTTCTCGGTCGAGGGCATCGACAAGCAGAAGGTCGGCGAGGTTGCGGCCAACATCCGCAAGCTGCGCAAGCCCGACCCGTACAAGGCCAAGGGCGTCAAGTACGAGGGCGAAGTCATCCGCCGCAAGGTCGGAAAGGCGGGTAAGTAAGCCATGGCATACGGTGTGAAGATCGCTAAGGGCAACGCCTACAAGGCCGCTGCCATCAAGCGCCGGCACATCCGCGTCCGCAAGAAGGTCTCGGGCACCGAAGTGCGCCCGCGCCTGGTCGTGACGCGTTCCAACCGCCACATGGTCGCCCAGGTGATCGACGACATCAAGGGTCACACCCTGGCGTCGGCGTCCACCCTGGACACGTCCATCCGCGGTGCCGAAGGCGACAAGTCCGCCCACGCCAAGCAGGTCGGCGCACTCGTCGCCGAGCGCGCCAAGGCCGCGGGTGTCGAGGCTGTCGTGTTCGACCGTGGTGGCAACAAGTACGCCGGGCGCATCGCCGCCCTGGCGGACGCCGCCCGCGAAGCCGGGCTCAAGTTCTGAGCCTCCGTCGCGGACAGCGACTCAATGTCGCTGCGTAGCTAGCGGAAACAGAGAGAGGTAAATCCAATGGCTGGACCCCAGCGCCGCGGAAGCGGTGCCGGTGGCGGCGAGCGGCGGGACCGGAAGGGCCGCGACGGCGGCGCAGCTGCCGAGAAGACCGCGTACGTCGAGCGTGTCGTCGCGATCAACCGAGTCGCCAAGGTTGTGAAGGGTGGTCGCCGCTTCAGCTTCACCGCGCTGGTCGTGGTGGGCGACGCGGACGGCACCGTGGGTGTCGGTTACGGCAAGGCCAAGGAGGTGCCGGCCGCCATCGCCAAGGGTGTGGAGGAGGCCAAGAAGCACTTCTTCAAGGTCCCCCGTATCCAGGGCACCATCCCGCACCCCATCACGGGCGAGAAGGCCGCGGGCGTCGTCATGCTCAAGCCTGCTTCCCCCGGTACCGGTGTGATCGCCGGTGGCCCCGTGCGCGCCGTCCTCGAGTGCGCCGGTGTGCACGACATCCTGTCGAAGTCCCTGGGCTCCGACAACCAGATCAACATCGTCCACGCGACCGTGGCGGCCCTCAAGGGCCTCCAGCGTCCCGAGGAGATCGCGGCCCGCCGCGGTCTGCCCCTCGAGGACGTGGCCCCCGCGGCCCTGCTGCGTGCGCGTGCGGGAGCGGGTGCGTGATGCCGCAGCTCAAGATCACGCAGACGAAGTCGTACATCGGCAGCAAGCAGAACCACCGCGACACCCTGCGTACGCTCGGCCTCAAGAAGGTCAACGACGTGGTTGTCAAGGAGGACCGCCCCGAGTTCCGCGGCATGGTGCACACCGTCCGCCACCTCGTGACGGTCGAGGAGGTCGACTGACATGGCGGAGCAGAACCCGCTGAAGGTCCACAACCTCCGTCCTGCCCCCGGCGCCAAGACCGCCAAGACCCGTGTGGGTCGTGGTGAGGCGTCGAAGGGTAAGACCGCTGGTCGTGGCACCAAGGGCACCAAGGCCCGTTACCAGGTTCCGGAGCGCTTCGAGGGCGGGCAGATGCCCCTCCACATGCGTCTCCCGAAGCTCAAGGGCTTCAAGAACCCGTTCAAGACCGAGTTCCAGGTCGTGAACCTCGACAAGCTGGCCGAGCTGTACCCCGAGGGTGGCGAGGTCACCGTCGAGGGTCTGGTCGCCAAGGGTGCCGTTCGCAGGAACAGCCTCGTCAAGGTGCTCGGCCAGGGCGAGGTCTCCGTGGCGCTGCAGGTGACGGTCGACGCCGTCTCCGGCTCCGCCAAGGAGAAGATCGCCGCCGCCGGCGGCTCCGTCACCGAACTCGTCTGAGTTCGTTGACCGGTACGTAACCCACCGGGGATGCCTCATAAATGGGGCATCCCCGGTTGGTCGTTCCAAGGGGGGCGCAGTCGCCGGTAAGGTGGCGTCCGCTGTTGCTGTAAAGCAGGGGGCATCCCGTCCCCGGGGTCGTGTGGTCCGCCGCCCGGCTCATCCGCCGATCCCTATTCGTCGAACCTCAAGACCGTCACCTCTGACGCACGTGCGCGGGGGTCGCAGGAGGCACCGTGCTCACCGCGTTCGCCCGGGCGTTCAAGACGCCCGACCTGCGCAAGAAGCTGCTCTTCACGCTCGGCATCATCGTCCTCTACCGGATCGGCGCGCACGTACCGATCCCGGGCGTGAGCTACCAGAACGTCCAGATCTGCATGGACCAGGCGAACGCCACCCAGGGCCTCTTCGGCCTGGTGAACATGTTCTCCGGTGGCGCGCTGCTCCAGATCACGATCTTCGCCCTGGGCATCATGCCCTACATCACGGCGAGCATCATTCTCCAGCTCCTGACCGTGGTCATCCCGCGTCTGGAGGCCCTCAAGAAGGAGGGCTCCTCCGGCCAGGCGAAGATCACGCAGTACACCCGGTACCTGACCGTGGCGCTCGCCGTCCTCCAGGGCACCGGCCTGGTCGCGACCGCCCGCAGCGGCTCGCTCTTCCAGGGCTGCCCGGTCGCCGGGGAGATCGTGCCGGACCAGTCGATCTTCGTGACCGCCGTCATGATCCTCACGATGACCGCCGGTACCGCCCTCGTCATGTGGCTCGGTGAGCTGATCACCGACCGCGGCATCGGCAACGGCATGTCGATCCTGATGTTCATCTCGATCGCCGCGAGCTTCCCCGCCTCCCTCTGGGCCATCAAGGAGCAGGGCGACCTGGCCGGTGGCTGGATCGAGTTCGGGACCGTGATCCTGGTGGGTCTCGCCATGGTCGGCCTGGTGGTCTTCGTCGAGCAGGCGCAGCGCCGCATCCCCGTCCAGTACGCGAAGCGGATGATCGGCCGCCGTTCCTACGGCGGTACGTCGACCTACATCCCGCTCAAGGTGAACCAGGCCGGTGTGATCCCGGTCATCTTCGCCTCGTCGCTCCTCTACATCCCTGCGTTGATCGTGCAGTTCTCCAACTCCCAGGCGGGTTGGGCGCAATGGATCAACAACAACCTGGCGGACACCGGCGCCACGGCCCATGTGATCCTGTACTTCTTCCTGATCGTGTTCTTCGCGTTCTTCTACGTCGCCATCTCCTTCAACCCCGAAGAAGTAGCCGACAACATGAAGAAGTATGGTGGGTTCATCCCGGGCATCCGGGCTGGCCGACCGACCGCTGAGTATCTGAGTTACGTGCTCAACCGGATCACCTGGCCGGGTTCGCTGTATCTGGGGCTGATCGCACTGGTGCCGACGATGGCGTTGGCAGGTTTCGGGGCCAACCAGAACTTCCCGTTCGGCGGGACGAGCATCCTGATCATCGTGGGTGTGGGTCTGGAGACCGTGAAGCAGATCGAGAGCCAGCTCCAGCAGCGCAATTACGAAGGGTTCCTCCGCTGATGCGAATCGTCCTCGTCGGACCGCCTGGTGCCGGCAAAGGAACGCAGGCCGCGTTCCTAGCCAAGAACCTGTCGATCCCGCACATCTCCACGGGTGACCTGTTCCGCGCCAACATCAGCCAGGGCACGGAACTGGGCAAGCAGGCCAAGTCCTACATGGATGCCGGCAACCTCGTCCCCGACGAGGTGACCATCGGTATGGCCGAGGACCGTATGGCCCGGCCGGACGCCGCGAACGGCTTCCTGCTCGACGGCTTCCCCCGGAACGTGTCGCAGGCGAAGGCGCTGGACGAGTCCCTCAAGGCCCAGGGGGTCGCGCTCGACGCGGTCCTGGACCTGGAGGTTCCCGAGGACGAGGTGGTCAGGCGCATCGCCGGCCGCCGCATCTGCCGCAACGACTCCAGCCACGTCTTCCACGTGGAGTACAGCAAGCCGGAGACCGAGGGCGTCTGCGACGTCTGCGGCGGCGAGCTGTACCAGCGCGCGGACGACAAGGAGGAGACCGTCCGCAAGCGGCTGGAGGTCTACCACAACGAGACCGAGCCGATCATCGACCACTACAAGGCCCAGGGCCTCGTGGTGACGATCTCCGCGCTCGGCAAGGTCGACGAGGTCACCGCCCGCGCGATGGCGGCCCTCGGCTCCGGCCAGAAGTGACGTAGGGCCACGCGCCCGGCAGCGGCCGCGGTCCCCGCAAGGGGCCCGCGGCCGTCGCGCGTCCGGCCCGGAGAGGCGGGCGGGGCGCGGCGGACGCCGGGTGCGGCAGACTGGACAGGGTGGTCTCGCTGCCCGTACCGAGGCCGGCGGCGAAGACCGCCGACAAACAGGAGGCTTAGTTCCCGTGGTGCAGATCAAGAGTCCCGAGCAGATCGCCAAGATGCGCGAGGCCGGGCTGGTCGTGGCCGCCATCCACCGCGCCACGCGTGAGGCGGCCGTGCCGGGCGCCACCACCAAGGACCTGGACGAGGTGGCCCGCAAGGTGCTCGAGGAGCACGGGGCCCGCTCCAACTTCCTCGGGTACGGCGGCTTCCCGGCGACGATCTGCACCTCGGTCAACGAGGTCGTGGTGCACGGGATCCCGGACGAGAAGACGGTGCTGGCCGACGGGGACATCATCTCCATCGACTGCGGCGCGATCGTGGACGGCTGGCACGGCGACGCCGCGTACACGGCCTTCGTGGGCGCGGGTCACGCTCCGGAGCTGGTCGAGCTCTCCCGGGTGACCGAGGAGTCGATGTGGGCGGGGATCGCCGCGATGAAGCAGGGCAACCGGCTGGTCGACATCTCCCGCGCCATCGAGACGTACATCCGCCGGCAGCCGAAGCCGGGCGGCGGGAAGTACGGGATCGTCGAGGACTACGGCGGGCACGGCATCGGGACCGAGATGCACATGGACCCGCACCTGCTGAACTACGTCGAGCGGCGCCGGGGCAAGGGCCCCAAGCTGGTCCCCGGCTTCTGCCTGGCGATCGAGCCGATGGTGAGCCTCGGCACGCCGAAGACCGAGGTGCTCCAGGACGACTGGACGGTGATCACCACCGACGGGACCTGGTCCTCGCACTGGGAGCACTCGGTGGCCCTCACCGAGCAGGGCCCGCTGGTGCTGACCGCCGAGGACGGCGGCAAGGCGAAGCTGGCGGAGTTCGGGATCACCACGGCGCCGGACCCGGCGGCCTGATCCGGGAGTGTTCCGGCGTGCGTGGCCCGTGGGGCGCGTGTGCCGGGAGGACTCGCCCGTCCGGGCGGGTCCTGCGACGGTATGCGGCAGGGACGCATAAGGATCAGCGCATCGGGGCATTCTTCCTCGATTCGCCTTTGCGGGAGCCCTGACGTAGACTGACGCGTCGGCTCTCGTGCACCCGCATGCCCGTATGGGTGTGCACGGGACACGGAGCCGGTCAAGGTAGTCGATTCGAAGGGCGAAGCGTGGCCAAGAAGCAAGGTGCCATCGAGATCGAGGGCACTGTCGTCGAGTCTCTTCCGAACGCCATGTTCAAGGTTGAGCTCCAGAACGGCCACCAGGTCCTGGCACACATCAGTGGCAAGATGCGCATGCACTACATCCGCATCCTCCCTGACGACCGGGTCGTGGTGGAGCTGTCTCCGTACGACCTGACGCGTGGCCGGATCGTCTACCGGTACAAGTAGATCTTGCCCGCTCGCCGCCCCTTTTCCGGGGGCGGTGGCCGGCACCTGACCCGGAGAACCTCACCATGAAGGTCAAGCCGAGCGTCAAGAAGATCTGCGACAAGTGCAGGGTGATCCGCCGTCACGGCCGGGTCATGATCATCTGCGACAACCCGCGCCACAAGCAGCGCCAGGGCTGACGCACACCTGCTCTCGCAGATCACGCGCGACGCACAGCAGCATCACCAAACGCAGTGCCCGCCTCTTCCCGTGCCCGCCAGGGCCTGAGAAGGGCGGTACCCCCGGTCGGAGGCCGGGGACCCGGTCCGTTCCATACCCCTCGGCGGTTTCGCCCGCCCCGGTGGATCGGCGGTCGGGAGCGGCACTGCGGCAGACCTCCGACAGACAACTGGAGCCATTGAATGGCACGCGTTTCCGGTGTCGACATCCCGCGCGAGAAGCGTGTGGAGGTCGCCCTCACCTACGTGTTCGGCATCGGCCGGACCCTTTCGCAGCAGACGCTGGAGGCCACCGGCGTCGACCCCAACACCCGCGTTCGCGACCTGTCCGAGGAGGACCTGGTCAAGATCCGCGAGTACGTGGACAACAACATCAAGACCGAGGGTGACCTCCGTCGCGAGATCCAGGCCGACATCCGCCGCAAGGTCGAGATCGGCTGCTACCAGGGTCTGCGTCACCGCCGTGGCCTGCCCGTCCACGGTCAGCGCACCAGCACCAACGCCCGCACCCGCAAGGGCCCGCGTCGCGCCATCGCCGGTAAGAAGAAGCCGGGCAAGAAGTAGTCCGCAGCGGACGCTCGTCAGCGGTCTTCGCTGTAGGACCGACCACCTCCCACTGGAGATAAGACATGCCCCCCAAGGGACGTCAGGGCGCTGCCAAGAAGGTGCGCCGCAAGGAAAAGAAGAACGTCGCTCACGGCCACGCGCACATCAAGAGCACGTTCAACAACACGATCGTCTCGATCACCGACCCCACGGGCAACGTGATCTCCTGGGCCTCCGCCGGCCACGTCGGCTTCAAGGGCTCGCGCAAGTCCACCCCCTTCGCCGCGCAGATGGCCGCCGAGTCGGCCGCTCGCCGCGCGCAGGAGCACGGCATGCGCAAGGTCGACGTCTTCGTCAAGGGTCCCGGCTCCGGCCGTGAGACCGCGATCCGCTCGCTCCAGGCCACCGGCCTGGAGGTCGGCTCGATCCAGGACGTCACCCCCACCCCGCACAACGGCTGCCGTCCCCCCAAGCGCCGTCGCGTCTGACCGGACCGCCGGGGCCTGAGCCCCGGCCGGCCGTGGGTCTCCGGGCGGTACGGCCGATTCGGCCGTACCGCCCGTACCCTTGAGCAGTGTCAAGGCCGGGCTCACCGCCCGGCGGGTCGGGCGTCAAATAGCGGGCGCCCCTGACTGAAGGAACAGAGAACATGCTGATCGCTCAGCGTCCCTCGTTGACCGAAGAGGTCGTCGACGAGTTCCGCTCCCGGTTCGTGATCGAGCCGCTGGAGCCGGGCTTCGGCTACACCCTCGGCAACTCCCTGCGGCGCACGCTGCTCTCCTCGATCCCGGGTGCGGCGGTCACGTCCATCCGCATCGACGGTGTCCTGCACGAGTTCACCACCGTGCCGGGCGTCAAGGAGGACGTCACCGACCTGATCCTCAACATCAAGCAGCTGGTCGTCTCCTCGGAGCACGACGAGCCGGTCGTGATGTACCTGCGCAAGCAGGGCCCGGGTCTGGTCACCGCCGCCGACATCGCGCCCCCGGCCGGTGTCGAGGTGCACAACCCCGACCTGGTGCTCGCCACGCTGAACGCCAAGGGCAAGCTGGAGATGGAGCTGACCGTCGAGCGCGGTCGCGGCTACGTCTCCGCCGTCCAGAACAAGCAGGCGGGCCAGGAGATCGGGCGCGTCCCGGTCGACTCGATCTACTCGCCCGTCCTCAAGGTCACCTACAAGGTCGAGGCGACCCGAGTCGAGCAGCGGACCGACTTCGACAAGCTCATCGTCGACGTCGAGACCAAGCAGGCGATGCGTCCGCGCGACGCCATGGCCTCCGCCGGCAAGACCCTGGTCGAGCTGTTCGGCCTGGCCCGTGAGCTCAACGTCGACGCCGAGGGCATCGACATGGGCCCGTCGCCGACGGACGCCGCGCTCGCGGCCGACCTGGCGCTGCCGATCGAGGAGCTGGAACTCACCGTCCGCTCCTACAACTGTCTCAAGCGTGAGGGCATCCACTCCGTGGGTGAGCTCGTCGCCCGCTCCGAGGCCGACCTGCTCGACATCCGCAACTTCGGTGCGAAGTCGATCGACGAGGTCAAGGCGAAGCTGGCAGGGATGTCGCTGGCGCTCAAAGACAGCCCGCCCGGATTCGACCCGACCGCCGCGGCCGACGCCTTCGGCGCCGAGGACGACGCGGACGCCGGTTTCGTGGAGACCGAGCAGTACTGAGGACCTGTCCGGCGGGTGGTGAGCCTTAGGGCTCGCTCCCTGCCGGGGCGTGGCCACGCCCCGGGGGTATCCCGGAGGTGTGGCCGCTCGAAAGACGTCCTCGACCGCCGGACGGGCTCTGCCGGGCCGGTCCGTGGTGGTCGAGGTTGCCCGGGTGGCTCTGCGGAGCCGGCCGGGGGCGATACTCCGGCGGACACAAGTTCGCGCGGACACTGTCATCGGTACCTGATACGGCCGGTGCAGATCACAAGGAGAAAGACCATGCCGAAGCCCGCCAAGGGTGCCCGTCTGGGCGGCAGCGCCTCGCACGAGCGGCACATGCTCGCGAACCTCGCGCGCTCGCTGTTCGAGCACGGCCGGATCAAGACGACCGAGGCGAAGGCGCGCCGTCTGCGTCCGTACGCCGAGCGTCTGGTCACCAAGGCGAAGAAGGGCGACCTTCACAACCGCCGCCAGGTTCTCCAGGTCATCACGGACAAGAGCGTCGTCCACACGCTCTTCACCGAGATCGGCCCCCGCTACGAGAACCGCCCGGGTGGCTACACCCGGATCACCAAGGTCGGTAACCGCCGTGGCGACAACGCTCCCATGGCCGTCATCGAGCTGGTGGAGGCCCTGACCGTGGCCCAGGAGGCCACCGGTGAGGCCGAGGCCGCGACCAAGCGCGCGGTCAAGGAAGACGCCCTGAGCAAGGACGAGGCCGCCACCGAGGCGCCCGAGGCCGCTGCCGAGGCCAAGGACGACGAGGCGAAGGACGCCTGAGCCGGTCGTACGCGTGTGTGCGGGCCCGTATCCCTTCGGGGGTGCGGGCCCGCCGCCGTACCGGGACGGTGGAGACGAGGATGCGCGGGTGAGCGAGCAGGTGGAGTACACGGAGCGGCGGGACGGGCCCGCGGACGGCCACGTCCGGGTGCGGCTGGACCTGAGTTACGACGGGCGGGAGTTCTCCGGCTGGGCCAAGCAGGCCCAGGGGCGGCGGACCGTCCAGGGCGAGATCGAGGACGCCCTGCGGACCGTGACGCGGTCGGGGGAGCGGACGTACGAGCTGACGGTGGCCGGGCGGACCGACTCGGGGGTGCACGCGCGCGGGCAGGTGGCCCACGTGGACCTCCCGGTGGAGGTCTGGGCGGAGCACCGGGAGAAGCTGCTGCGGCGGCTCGCGGGGCGGCTGCCGCACGATGTGCGGGTCTGGCGGGTGGCCGAGGCGCCCACGGGGTTCGACGCGCGGTTCTCGGCGGTCTGGCGGCGGTACGCGTACCGGGTCACCGACCACCCGGGCGGGGTCGATCCGCTGCTGCGCGGACACGTGCTGTGGCACGACTGGAGACTCGACGTCGACGCCATGAACGCGGCCTCGGTGGCGCTGCTCGGTGAGCACGACTTCGCCGCGTACTGCAAGCGGCGGGAGGGGGCGACGACCATCCGCACCCTCCAGGAGCTGAGCTGGGAGCGGGACGGCGAGGGGGTCGTCACCGCGACCGTGCGGGCCGACGCGTTCTGCCACAACATGGTGCGCTCGCTGGTCGGCGCCCTGCTGTTCGTCGGCGACGGCCACCGGCCCGTGGAGTGGCCGGGGAAGGTGCTGGCGGCCGGTGTGCGGGACTCCGCGGTGCACGTGGTGCGCCCGCACGGGCTGACCCTGGAGGAGGTCGGCTACCCGGCGGACGAGCTGCTGGCGGCCCGGAACCGGGAGGCACGCAACAGGCGGACCCTGCCCGGTACGGCCTGCTGCGGCTGAGCGGCGGGCGCCCGGCCGCGGCCGGGCGCCCGGGATCACTGCGTGGCGGCGGCCCGGGACGCCTGGGCGACGCCCCGGCGGTGGATCTGGCGCAGGGTGAATTCGGCCACGTCGTCGCCGGTGGTGAAGACGGCCCGGTCCTGCTTGGTGACCCGGTCGCCGTTGGTGAAGCCGCCGACGGTGAAGTAGACGTACCGTCCGTAGGCGTTGGCGGTGGAGCGGCAGACCGTGGTGCGGCAGAAGGTGGGGACGCCCTCGCCGGCCAGTGAGGCGATGTTGCCGCTGGACTCCTCCTTGACCTCGGCGGCGACCGCGGCCGTCCTGAACGTGGCGACGCCCACGGTGACCGCGACGCCGTCGCGCCGGTAGGTGGCGCGGACCAACTGCTCGCAGCCGTGCTTCGTGAGGACCTGGCCGAGGGCGCCCTGGGTGCCGCTCGCGCACTCGGCGGTGCGGTGCAGCGCGCCCTTGGCGTAGACGCGGTCGCCGACGGTGAGCTTCCTGCCCGGGTAGAGCGACTCGGCGGTCAGCGGGGCCTTGTCCTTCTCGGCGCTGGAGACGAACTCCTTGGGGTCCGGCGGGGGCGGCGGGGCCACCTCGGAGAAGGACGGGGCCGGGGCCGTGGTGTCCTCGGGCAGGGCCGAGGAGCTGGAGACGCCGCCGATCGGGCCGGACGCCTTCGGGTCGTCGCTGTTGGCGCGGACCACCAGGGTCGCGACCAGCGCGGCGACGGCGACCGTGGCGACCGCGCCGCCGCCGAGCAGCGCCCAGCGGCGTTTGCGGCCGCGTGCCTCGGAGGCGGTGGCGAGCGCCTCCCAGTCCGGCGTGGCCGGTCCCTGCCGGCCGTGGGGCTGCTGCTGCCCGTACGGCTGTCGCCCCTGCGGGCTTCCGTCCCCCGGCCCCCAGGGAGGCCCCCCTTGCCCAAAGCTCATGGGCCGCATCCTACGACCGGGGTTCGTT
Source organism: Streptomyces diastaticus subsp. diastaticus (assembly GCF_011170125.1). NCBI lineage: Bacteria > Bacillati > Actinomycetota > Actinomycetes > Kitasatosporales > Streptomycetaceae > Streptomyces > Streptomyces diastaticus. The sequence continues at coordinate 1,515,454 of NZ_BLLN01000002.1, forward strand.
ATGGTGGAGGGGCGGATACGCCACAGCCCGCGGTACGGACCTCCGTGTCCGGACCGCGCGCACTCGCGTTTTGACCCGTTCGGGGAAACGCGGGTATCGTGCGTGTTCGTTATGTGTATTGGCTTGCTCATTCTCACGTGAGGGGCCCTTACACCGGTCCCACCGGGCCGATGACCAGCGGCAGGCACTCGGATGCGTCACCGATGTGCGGCCAGGGCTGTCGTGATCGTCCGTGGTGGCCATGTCAGGACCCACTCACTGAAGAAGCGAAGGCTACGAACCGTGCGTACGTACAGCCCCAAGCCCGGCGATGTCACCCGCCAGTGGCACGTCATCGATGCCCGGGACGTTGTCCTCGGCCGTCTGGCGACCACTGCCGCCACGCTCCTGCGGGGCAAGCACAAGCCGATCTACGCCCCCCACGTCGACACCGGTGACTTCGTCGTCATCATCAACGCCGACAAGGTCCACCTCTCGGGCAACAAGCGCACCCAGAAGATGGCGTACCGCCACTCCGGTTACCCGGGTGGTCTGCGCTCGGTGCGTTACGACGAGCTGATGGACAAGAACCCCGAGAAGGCCGTCGAGAAGGCCGTCAAGGGCATGCTCCCGAAGAACACCCTGGGCCGTCAGATGCTCTCGAAGCTGAAGGTCTACGCGGGCGAGCAGCACCCGCACGCTGCCCAGCAGCCGGTGCCGTTCGAGATCACCCAGGTCGCGCAGTAGTTCCGGCCACACCCCTAAGACTGAAACGAATCTGAGGAGAATCGTGGCCGAGACCACCGCCGAGCTCCCCCTCGACGACATCGAGCAGTACACCACCGAGTCCGAGACCCCCGAGGGCGACTACACCTCGGAGTCCCTCGCGTCCGGCTTCGGTGAGCCCCAGCCGGCCGCCGGCCTGGGCCGCCGCAAGAACGCCATCGCCCGTGTCCGGATCGTTCCGGGCACCGGCAAGTGGAAGATCAACGGCCGCACCCTTGAGGACTACTTCCCCAACAAGGTGCACCAGCAGGAGGTCAACGAGCCCTTCAAGGTGCTGGAGCTCGAGGGCCGTTACGACATCATCGCCCGCATCTCGGGTGGCGGCGTCTCCGGTCAGGCCGGTGCCCTGCGCCTCGGCGTGGCCCGCGCGCTGAACGAGGCCGACGTGGACAACAACCGCGGCGCCCTCAAGAAGGCCGGCTTCCTCACGCGTGACGACCGCGCGGTCGAGCGCAAGAAGGCCGGTCTCAAGAAGGCCCGCAAGGCCCCGCAGTACAGCAAGCGCTAAGTCGCTCGCTGCTTTCGAGACGCTTCGCCCCGGCGGCACGTGCTGTGCCGCCGGGGCGTACGTCTATCGGTTCCCGGTCCGGGCGCGCCCTGGAGGTGTGCGGGGCCGGGAATCTCGGGCATACGGGGCTGTACGCGCCGTGGATCACCGGCCGTGCGGGCGTATGCCGTACAACGGTATGAAGCATGAGCATGGGCCCCGGCATGCCCGCGTCGCGTTCGCGCTCCCACGCGTGAGCCGCACGTACGCGCGACCGGTGGACCCTGAGGTTCGGAGGACACACCAGTGGGACGACTCTTCGGCACGGACGGGGTACGCGGCGTCGCCAACGCGGATCTGACGGCGGAGCTGGCGCTCGGTCTGTCGGTCGCGGCGGCGCACGTGCTCGCCGAGGCGGGCACGGCGAGCACCGGGCACCGGCAGGTGGCCGTGGTGGGGCGAGATCCCCGGGCGTCCGGTGAGTTCCTGGAGGCCGCGGTCGTCGCGGGCCTGGCCAGCGCCGGGGTGGACGTGCTGCGGGTCGGCGTGCTGCCGACGCCGGCGGTGGCGTACCTCACGGGCGCGCTCGGCGCGGACCTCGGCGTGATGCTCTCCGCCAGCCACAACGCGATGCCCGACAACGGCATCAAGTTCTTCGCCCGCGGCGGTCACAAGCTCGCCGACGAGCTGGAGGACCGGATCGAGGCCGTCTACGAGGAGCACCGCACCGGCGCCCCCTGGGGGCGGCCGACCGGCGCCGGCGTGGGCCGGGTCCGCGACTACGACGAGGGCTTCGACCAGTACGTCGCGCACCTGATCGGCGTGCTGCCCAACCGCCTGGACGGCCTGAAGGTCGTGCTGGACGAGGCGCACGGCGCGGCGGCCCGCGTCTCGCCCGAGGCGTTCGCCCGGGCCGGGGCCGAGGTCGTCACCATCGGCGCCGACCCCGACGGCCTCAACATCAACGACGGCTGCGGCTCGACCCACCTGGAGCTGCTGCGCGCGGCCGTGGTCGAGCACGGCGCCGACCTGGGCATCGCCCACGACGGCGACGCCGACCGCTGCCTGGCCGTGGACGCCGAGGGCCGCGAGATCGACGGCGACCAGATCCTCGCGGTGCTGGCGCTGTCGATGCGTGAGCACGGCGGACTGCGGTCGCAGACGGTGGTGGCCACCGTCATGTCGAACCTCGGCTTCAAGCTGGCGCTGGAGCGCGAGGGCATCTCGCTGGTGCAGACGGCGGTCGGCGACCGCTACGTCCTGGAGGAGATGAAGGAGCACGGCTACGCCCTGGGCGGGGAGCAGTCCGGCCACGTCATCATCCTCGACCACGCCACCACCGGCGACGGCACGCTGACCGGCCTGATGCTGGCCGCCCGGGTCGCCGAGACCGGCCGCCCGCTGGCCGAGCTGGCCGGGGTCATGGAGCGGCTGCCGCAGGTCCTGGTCAACGTCCCCGACGTGGACCGCGGCCGGGTGACCACCTCGGCGGAACTGGCCTCGGCGGTGGCCCGGGCCGAGCAGGAGCTGGGCGCGACCGGACGGGTGCTGCTGCGTCCGTCGGGGACCGAGCCGCTGGTGCGGGTGATGGTGGAGGCCGCCGACATCGAGCAGGCCGGTGCCATCGCGGGCCGGCTGGCCGACGTGGTGAAGTCGGCGCTCGGCTGAGGCTTACGGGGGCCCGAGGCTCCTCGCGAACGTCCCGTCACCGGGTCCCGGTGGCGGGACGTTCGCGTGTGCGGCCGCGGCCGGTGTTCTACGCGCGTCCGGCTCGGGGTGTTCTCAAGGGCGGCCCCGGGGCCTATGTTTGACATGCCCTCGCCATTGATGCGGTGTCAGCGACCTGTGCCGGTGCCGCGGGGCGGGCTTGTCAGCGCACCCCCCACACGCGTGCCGCGCCGACGCGCCGCGCGCACAGGTGCCCCCCACCATCAGCACCAGGAGCTGCACATGCGCAAGAGATTCGCCGCGACCGCCGTCGCGCTCGCCGCCGCCGGCTGCCTTCTGGCCCCCGGCGTCGCCCAGGCCGGTACCGGGCCGGACTCCGTCGCCGTCCTGGAACGCGGGTCGGCCGCCGGTACCGCCGTGGTCAGCGGTATGAACGACCCCGGGACCCGGCTGCACGCCGAGGCCGTCCGCACCAGCACGGCCCGCACCCTGGAGATCGACTACCAGGTGCAGGAGACCGGCTACTGGTGCGGGCCCGCCGCCACCCGCATCGCCCTCTCCGCCCGGCTCGCCCCGCCGAGCCAGGCCGCCCTCGCCGCCGAACTCGGCACCCACACCGGCGGCACGGACCACATCAGCCAGGTCACCGGCGTCCTCAACGCGCACGTCGGCACGGGCTGGTACGAGACCAAGGAGATGCCGAACGACCCGCCGACCCAGGCCCAGAAGGACCTGCTCTGGCGGGACGTCGTCCTGGACATCGACAACAACTACCCGCTGGTCACCAACATCGTGGCCCCGCCCGGCAACCAGCCGCCCGGCTACCCGCCCGGTGAGACGATCTACCACTACTTCACGGTCATCGGCTACGACGACGCCAACCGCACCGTCCTCATCGCCGATCCCGCCTCCTTCGGCGGCAACCAGATCTACTGGCTCTCCTTCGACCAGCTCGCCTCGCTGATCCCGCCCAAGGGGTACGCGGCCTGAGGGCGCGCCGGACCAGGCCCGGACCGCGAGGCGCTCAGAGCTTGCGCAGGCTCAGCTTGCGGACCTTGTGGTCCGGGCCCTTCCTTATGACCAGGTTGGCCCGCCCCCGGGTCGGGGCGACGTTCTCCAGAAGATTGGGGAGGTTGACGGTGCGCCAGGTGGTGCGCGCGTAGTCGAGCGCCTCCTCCTCACTGACCTGGGTGTAGCGGCGGAAGTACGACGACGGGTCCTGGAAGGCGGTGGCGCGCAGCTTGCGGAAGCGGTTCAGGTACCAGCGCTCGATGTCCTCGGGGCGCGCGTCGACGTAGACGCTGAAGTCGAAGTGGTCGGCGAGGCCGACCCGGGTGCGGCCGTCCTTGCCCGGCAGGGCGGGCTGGAGGACGTTGAGGCCCTCGACGATGAGGATGTCGGGCCGGTTCACGGTGAGGCGGCGGTCGGGGACGATGTCGTAGACCAGGTGGGAGTAGACCGGCGCGGTCACCTTGTCCTTGCCGGCCTTGATGTCGGCGACGAAGCGGGTCAGCGCGCGCCGGTCGTACGACTCGGGGAATCCTTTGCGGGCGGTGAGGCCCCGGGCGCGCAACTCGGCCATGGGCAGCAGGAAGCCGTCGGTGGTGACCAGCTCCACCCGGGGGTGCTCGGGCCACCGGGCCAGCAGCGCCTGGAGCAGGCGGGCCACCGTGGACTTGCCGACCGCCACGCTGCCCGCGACGCCGATGACGAACGGCGTGCCGGACTGCTCGCCCTTCTCGCCGAGGAAGGTGTTGAGTGCCGAGCGCAGGCCGTCGGTGGCGCCCACGTAGAGGTTGAGCAGGCGGGAGAGCGGCAGGTAGATGTCCCTGACCTCGTCGAGGTCGATCACGTCCCCGAGGCCGCGCAACTTTTCCACTTCGTCGGCTGTCAGAGGCAGCGGAGTCTTCTCACGAAGAGCGCTCCACTGCTGGCGGGTGAGGTCCACGTAGGGAGTCGCCTCCGGCTTGCGGTGGGCGCTCGGGGGCTCGGGAGAGATCACTCCCTCATTGTTGCGGCAGTGTGAACGCCGTGGGGGGTGGGTTCGGTCACGTGGCCGAACGGACGGGACGACCGAAGGGGGACGGAAATGGGACAGGCGGGAAACGCGGGAGTCGTCGGCGGAGCGCACGGTGCGGGCGGCGTGGTGTGGTTCGCCGTTCCGCGCGGCGGGGCAGAACCGGCCGCGCGGCGCCCGGCAGCGCGACGCCCGGCCGGGCAGGCGCGGCGGGGGCCGCTGGCGGCCTGGCGGCGATGGCGGGGCGGGGCGCAGGCACGCCGGGACCGGGCGTCGCTGGCCCGCTCGGCGGTGGTCGCGGAGCTGGCACGGGAACTGCCCGACGAGGACTTCGGCGAGCACCTGGAGGACTCGGTGGCGCTCTACCACGGCGGCAGCAAACCGTACGCGGAGGAGGCCGAGTACCTGGACCTGGTGGAGGACGCGCTCGACCGGGTGGGGTGAACGGCCGGGAGCGCGGCGGCCGGCCGGTGTAGCGTCGCCCGGACGGTGCCCCCGGCGGCCGGGGGACGGGAGGGGAGAACGGCGATGAGCGCGCGGCACGTGGCGGAACCGGCGGGGGCGGGCCAGGGAGCCCGGGTCACCGCGGTGAGCAGCAGCGGGAGCCACAGCTTCAGCAAGCCCGGCAGGGAGAGCATCACCCTGCTCGCCGGACTCGGTGTGGAAGGCGACGCGCACGCGGGCGTCACCGTCAAGCACCGTTCGCGCGTCGCCCAGGACCCCACGCGGCCGAACCTGCGTCAGGTCCACCTCATCCACGACGAACTCTTCGCCGAGCTGGCGGCCGCGGGGCACGCCGTCGCCCCGGGCGAGCTGGGCGAGAACGTCACCACCCACGGGATCGACCTCCTCGGCCTGCCCGTGGGCACCCTGCTGCGGCTCGGCCCCGAGGCGGTCGTCGAGGTCACCGGTCTGCGCAACCCCTGTCTCCAGATCGACCTCTTCCAGGACGGGCTGCTCAGGCGCGTCGTCGGCCGCGACGAGGACGGCGGGATCGTCCGCAAGGCCGGGATCATGGGAGTCGTCCGTACCGGTGGCACCCTCCGTCCGGGCGATCCGATCGGCGTGGAACTGCCCGCCGGCGAGCACCGCCCGCTCGAACGCGTCTGACCTGCGCGGGAGTTGCCCTGGTGGTGCGAGCCGGGCGCGCCGCGCGCGAAAACGGTCGCTCATCGTGCGAGGTCGCTCACTCTGCGAACATGCGAGACCGGTCGTCGTTCGGCGGCTCTGCGGCGTGGGCGAAAGGGTGCGCGGATGTGCGGGATCGTGGGCTATGTCGGAGCGCAGTCGGCGCTCGACGTCGTACTCGCCGGGCTGCGGCGGCTGGAGTACCGGGGGTACGACTCGGCGGGCGTCGCCGTCCTCGCGGGTGACCAGGTCGCCTGCGTCAAGAAGGCGGGCAAGCTCTCGCAGTTGGAGAAGGCCCTGGTCGACGACCCGCTGCCCGGCTCGGACGCCACCGGTGACGGGCACGGCGGCGCCACCGGCATCGGCCACACCCGGTGGGCCACCCACGGCGGGCCCACCGACACCAACGCCCACCCGCACCTCGACGCGAGCGGCCGCTGCGCCGTCGTCCACAACGGCATCATCGAGAACTTCGCCGCCCTGCGGGACGAGCTGGCGGCCCGGGGCACCGCCGTCCGCTCGCAGACCGACAGCGAGATCGCCGCCCACCTGCTCGCCGAGGAGTACGCCGCGCTGGAGGGCTCCGCCCAGCCGGGCGGGGCCCGGCTGGCGGGCGCGATGCGGGCCGTCTGCCGGCGGCTGGAGGGAGCGTTCACGCTGGTCGCGCTCCACGCCGACGCGCCGGACGTGATCGTGGGGGCGCGCCGCAACTCGCCGCTGGTCGTCGGGTGCGGCGAGGGCGAGGCGTTCCTCGCCTCCGACGTGTCGGCCTTCATCGACCACACCCGCACCGCCATGGAGCTGGGGCAGGACCAGGTGGTCGAGGTGCACCCGGACCGGGCCGTCGTCACCGGATTCGACGGGGCGCCCGCCGACGCCCGCACCTACCGCGTCGACTGGGACGCCTCCGCCGCCGAGAAGGACGGCCACGACTCCTTCATGCTGAAGGAGATCGCCGAACAGCCCAAGGCCGTCGCCGACACGCTCCTCGGCCGTCTCGACCCCGCCCTCGGCACCCTCACCCTCGGTCCGGAACTGGGCCTCGACCCCGCCGTCCTGCGCGACGCCGAGAAGGTCGTCGTCATCGCCTGCGGCACCGCCCACCACGCGGGGCTCGTCGCCCGCCTCGCCGTGGAACGCTGGGCCAAGCTCCCCTGCGAGGTCGAGCTGGCCAGCGAGTTCCGCTACCGCGACCCGATCGTCGGCCCGCGCACCCTGGTCGTCGCCGTCTCCCAGTCCGGGGAGACCGCCGACACCCTGATGGCGGTGCGGCACGCCCGTGAACAGGGCGCCACCGTCCTCGCCGTCTGCAACACCAACGGCTCGACCATCCCCCGCGAGTCCGACGCCGTCCTCTACACCCACGCCGGCCCCGAGGTCGCCGTCGCCTCCACCAAGGCCTTCCTCACCCAGCTCGTCGCCTGCCTCCTCCTCGCCCTCCACCTCGGCGAGGTACGCGGCGGCCCCGGCGACGAACTCCGGGCGACCGCCCGCGCGCTGGGCCGCGCCCCGGAGGACGTCGCCTCGGTCCTCGCCACCATGGAACCCGTACGCGAACTGGCCCGCGGCCTCGCCCACCAGGAGACGGTCCTCTTCCTGGGCCGCCACGCCGGCTACCCCGTGGCCCTCGAAGGCGCCCTCAAGCTGAAGGAACTGGCCTACTTCCACGCCGAGGGCTTCGCCGCCGGAGAGCTGAAGCACGGCCCGATCGCCCTGGTCGAGCCCGGTCTCCCGGTGATCGTCGTCGTCCCCTCCCCGGCCGCCTCGGGCGTCCTCCACGGCAAGATCGTCTCCAACATCCAGGAGATCCGCGCCCGGGGCGCGCACACCATCGTCCTCGCCGAGGAGGGTGACGAGGCGGTCGTCCCGTACGCCGACCACCTGATCCGGGTCCCGGCGGTGCCGCCGCTGCTCCAGCCGCTCGTGGCCGCGGTGCCGTTGCAGGTCTTCGCCTGCGAACTGGCCACCGCCCGGGGGAACGACGTGGACCAGCCGAGGAACCTGGCGAAGTCGGTGACGGTGGAGTGAGGGGGGCCGCGTAGGCGGCGGGACGGGAGGCGAGGCGGCCCCCGCGTACCCTCTTCCCGTGCCCGCCCCCCTCCACCGCGTCGCCGTCCTCGTGCTCGACGGGGCCAAGCCCCTCGATGTCGGGATTCCCGCGCAGGTGTTCACGACGCGGGCGAGCATGCCGTACGAGGTGCGGATGTGCGGGGCGGCGCCGGGGCTGGTGGCCGGGGGCGACGGGCTGGCGTATCACGTCGGGCACGGGCTGGAGGCGCTCGCGTGGGCGGACATCGTCTTCGTGCCCGGGTATCGGCGTCCGGACCGGGAGGACCCGCCGGAGGCCGTCGTGGCGGCGTTGGTCGGGGCCCACGAGCGGGGGGCGCGGCTCGCCGCCATCTCGACCGGCGCCTTCGCGCTGGCGGCCACGGGGCTGCTCGACGGGCGGCGGGCCACGACGCACTGGCACTACACGCGGGCGCTCGCGGCCCGCCATCCGCTGGTCCGGGTGGACGAGAACGTGCTGTTCGTGGACGAGGGCACCGTGCTGACCTCGGCCGGGGCGGCGTCCGGTATCGACCTGTGCCTGCACATCCTGCGCGGGGACCTCGGGGTGGCCGCCTCCAACCACGCGGCCCGGCGGCTGGTCGCCGCGCCGTACCGCAGTGGCGGGCAGGCCCAGTACGTACCGCGCAGCGTGCCCGAGCCGCTGGGGGAGCGGTTCGCCGACACCCGGGAGTGGGCGCTGTACCGGCTCGGCGAGCCGCTCACCCTGGAGAGCCTGGCGCGTCGGGCCGGGGTCTCGCCGCGGACGTTCTCCCGGCGGTTCGTCGAGGAGACCGGCTGCACACCGATGCAGTGGGTGATGCGGGCCCGCCTCGACCTGGCCCGCGAACTGCTGGAGCGGTCGCAGCGGGGGGTCGAGCAGATCGCGGCCGACGTCGGGCTCGGCACCGGAGCCAACCTGCGCCTGCACTTCCAGCGCATCCTCGGCACCACACCGAGCGAGTACCGGCGCACCTTCACCCGGGGCGATTGACCGCCGACGCGTGGCTGGCGAGATCCTGGTGAACCATGGCGTTCCCGCCACTGTCGGCGGCGCGGCCGGAGAACGACGCTGGTGGGGAAGGGAAGGGAGATCACCTCATGACCACTCGCATCGCCATCAACGGGTTCGGCCGCATCGGACGCAACGTGCTGCGCGCGCTGCTGGAGCGCGACAGCACCCTGGAGGTCGTCGCCGTCAACGACCTCACCGAGCCCGCCGCGCTCGCCCGGCTGCTCGCCTTCGACTCGACCTCCGGCCGTCTCGGGCGCCCGGTGACCGCCGACGGCGACACGCTCGTGGTCGACGGCCGCCGCATCAAGGTGCTGGCCGAGCGCGAGCCGGCACGGCTGCCGTGGGCCGCGCTCGACGTCGACCTCGTCCTGGAGGCCACCGGCCGCTTCACCTCGGCCGAGGCCGCCCGCGCCCACCTCGCCGCCGGTGCGCGGAAGGTGCTGGTCAGCGCCCCCTCGGCGGGCGCCGACGTCACCCTCGCCTACGGGGTCAACACCGAGGCGTACGACCCGGCCGCGCACACGGTCGTCTCGAACGCCTCCTGCACCACCAACGCGCTCGCCCCGCTCGCCGCCGTACTCGACGAACTCGCCGGTGTCGAGCACGGGTTCATGACCACGGTGCACGCCTACACCCAGGAGCAGAACCTCCAGGACGGCCCGCACCGGGACCCGCGCCGCGCCCGCGCCGCCGGCGTCAACATCGTCCCGACCACGACCGGCGCCGCCAAGGCGATCGGCCTCGTGCTGCCGGGCCTCGACGGCAAGCTCTCGGGCGACTCGATCCGCGTCCCGGTCCCGGTCGGCTCGATCGTCGAGCTGAACACCACCGTCGCCCGCGAGGTGAGCCGCGAGGAGGTCCTGGCCGCCTACCGCAAGGCGGCGGAGGGCCCGCTGGCGGGCGTCCTGGAGTACTCGGAGGACCCGCTCGTCTCCTCCGACATCACCGGCAACCCCGCCTCGTCCGTCTTCGACTCGGCCCTGACGCGCGTCGACGGACGCCACGTCAAGGTGGTCGCCTGGTACGACAACGAGTGGGGGTTCTCGAACCGGGTGATCGACACGCTGGAGCTGCTGGCGAGGGGCTGAACCAGGCGAGCCGTCCTCCGCGCACGCGCCGTCCCGCCCGGCCCCCGCGTGCGCGGGGGCGGGCCTCGCATAGGCTGCCACGGAGTTTCCACGCGTGAGGACCGCGTACGGGCGTCCGGAGGTGGCGAGTGTGGCTGGCGGCATGAGCAGGCGCGGCGCGCGGTCGGGGCGCGAGGCCCGGTCATGATCGTGGGCGTGGGCATCGACGTGGCCGAGATCGAGCGTTTCGCCGCTTCCGTGCGGCGCACCCCCGCGCTGCTCGACCGGCTCTTCGTCCCCGCCGAGCTGGTCGCCCCCGGTGGCGACCGGCGCGGCCCCGCCTCCCTGGCCGCCCGGTTCGCGGCCAAGGAAGCCGTCGCCAAGGCGCTCGGGGCGCCCCCGGGGCTGCTGTGGACGGACTGCGAGGTGTACGCCGAGGACACCGGGCGGCCCAGGCTGCGGGTGCGGGGGACGGTGGCGGCCAGGGCGGCGGAGCTGGGGGTGACCGGGTGGCACGTGTCCCTCAGTCACGACGCGGGAGTGGCGTCGGCCGTGGTGATCGCGGAAGGTTGAGGCCATGCGACATGCCCACAGCGTGCAAGCCGTCCGCGCTGCCGAGAGTGAGTTGATGGCACGGTTGCCCGAAGGGGCGCTCATGCAGCGCGCCGCCGCCGGGCTGGCCGCCGCCTGCGCCGCCTTGCTGGCCGGACGCGGGCCGGTACCGGCCGTACGTCCCGGGCGCGGGCCCGGGGTGTACGGGGCGCGGGTCGTCCTGCTGGTCGGCGCCGGGGGGAACGGCGGCGACGCCCTGTACGCGGGCGCGCGCCTGGCGCGGCGCGGGGCCGGGGTGGCCGCCCTGCTGCTCGCCCCGGGCAAGGCCCACCGGGGCGGCCTCACCGCGCTGGCCGCCGCCGGAGGCGAGATCATCGAGACGGCGGAGGAGACGGCGACCGATCCGGCGTACGCCGCTCACTGGCACCACGTCGAGCGGATGCTCACCCGGGCCGACCTGGTCGTGGACGGGATCACGGGGCTCGGCGGGCGCGGCGGGCTCAGGACCGGCGCGGCCCGGCTCGCGCACGCCGCCGAGGCCGACAAGGTGCCCGTCGTCGCCGTCGACCTGCCGAGCGGCATCGACGCCGACACGGGTGAGGTGCACGGGCCGGCCGTCACCGCCGACCTCACCGTCACCTTCGGCACCCACAAGCCCGGCCTGCTCGTCGACCCGGCCCGCGAGCACGCGGGCACCGTCCGGCTCATCGACATCGGCCTCGACCTGCCGGGGCCGGCCGCCGCCGAGGCGCTCCAGCACGCCGACGTGGCCGCGCTGCTGCCGCGTCCGGCGCCGGAGAGCGACAAGTACCGGCGGGGGGTGGTGGGGATCTGCGCCGGGTCGGCGCGATACCCGGGGGCGGCCGTGCTGTGCGTGCACGGGGCACTGCGTACCGGCGCGGGAGCCGTGCGGTACGCGGGGCCCGGGGACCAGGCGGTCGTCGCGCGGTTCCCCGAGACACTGGTCAGCTCCGGGCTGCCGTCCGAGGCGGGCCGGGTGCAGGCGTGGGTGGTCGGGCCGGGCCTCGGGGAGGACGAGGAGGCCGGGCGGCGCGTCGCGGACGTGCTGGCGCAGGACGTGCCGGTCCTCGTCGACGCCGACGGGCTGCGCTTCCTCGACCGCGACCGGCTCCGCGCCCGTACCGCCCCCACCTTGCTCACCCCGCACGCCGGGGAGGCGGCCCGGCTGCTCGGCGTCGAGCGGGAGCACGTCGAGGCGGCCCGGCTGACCTCGGTGCGGCGGCTCGCCTCGGAGTACGGGGCGACGGTGCTCCTGAAGGGCTCGACCACGCTGGTGGCCGCCCCCGACGAGTCGATGCCGGTCCGCGTCAACGCCACCGGGACGCCCTGGCTGGCCACCGCCGGCTCCGGCGACGTCCTCTCCGGCGTCGCCGGCTCCCTGCTGGCGGCGGGCCTCTCGGCCCGCGACGCTGCCTCGGCCGGGGCGTACCTGCACGGCCTGGCCGCCCGCCACGCGGCCGACGGCGCCCCGGTCGACGCGCAGGACGTGGCCGGGGCGCTCCCGGCGGCCTGGCGGGACGTCAAGCGGGGGTGACCCGGGCGGGCGGACGGTCTCACCGGTGTGGCGGGCGTCCGCCCCGACGTGCGGGCGGCGCCGGACACCGCCGCCCGCGCTCCTGCGGGCCCGCCGGGCGGTCGCCGCCCGGCGAGATGGCCGCGCGCCCCTGACCTGCGGTCAGCCGCAGACCACGTCGTGCAGTTCGATCGGGTCGGAGTCGAGCGCCACGTAGGCGGTGAGCGTCTGGCGGGCGCCGCCCGGCCAGGACGTCGTCACCGTGGCCCAGCCGAAACCGGCGGACTGCGCGACCGTTACCGGCCCGACGTCGATGGCGAGCGGGTCGTTCTGGGCGCAGAGGACCACGTCGTGGCCGGGGGTCTCGTCCTGCTTGGCCTTCAGGTAGTCGGAGGTCCAGTGCTCGCGCTGCCACGGGGAGGGGCCGGTGCCGTCGTAGAACCAGCGGAGGAAGCCGCGGATCTCCTCGGCGGTGTGCCGGTCGGCCGCCTTCAGCGGGGTGGGCGCCGCCTCGGCGGTCGCGTGCGGCGGCGCGGGTACGGCGGCCGACGCGGCCGGGGCCAGGGACAGGAGGCAGGCCGTGAGCGCGGCGGCCGTCAGGTGCTTCGTCATGGGGCGATCCTGCGGCCGCCGGCGGGGCCCGGCCGCCCGGGCGCGCCCCCGGCTCCTGCGGATGGCGTACGGAGATTCCGCCCTCGGTCCGCCGCCGTGACGCGGGGCCCCGGGCCCGCCGGGTCCGGGCAGGTCTCCTCGCCCCGCGTCCGCGGGCGCAGCCACCGGAAGCGGACGGCGCCGTCCGCGCCGAGCAGGGCCCCGGCCCGGCACAGCACGGTCATCCGGGTGGTCTGCGCGACGGTGAGCCACAGCCGGCTCACCGCGGTCAGGCCGAGGGAGACCGTGAACCGGTCCGTGTCGTGCGTCCCGTGGCGCATGTGCGTCCCGCCTCTCGTCGACGGGGCCCGAGGACAGGGGCGGGGGCGGATGTCTTCCGGGAGCACCACTGCGGAGGTACGGGCTCCCGCGGAGCGAGAGGCACCAGGGCGCCGGCCGGCCATACCGACTCAACCCGCCCCTCCGGCCGACGCCCGCGCCGAGACCGCCGACGGGCTGCGCCACCCTCACCGCCTCCCTGGCAGGCCACCGGGTCACCGCCGACTCGGCCGGCGGCCACCGCGCCCTCGGCCTCCCCGACGGTCCGAAGGGCGCGGTCGCGCTCGACGTCCGCACCGGCGACCGGGCCGGGTGCCTTTGCCGCCGGTCGGCGACGCGGGCCCGCAGGTGCGGTTCCGGGACCTCGTAGACGGCGCTCAGGTGGTCGAGCGAGTGCCCGTCGCGAAGCCGGCCGAGGATCTGTCCGGCCTTCCCCTCCAGGTGGTCGAGGAGAGCGCGCGATGCGCGGTGTTCACGGTTCTGACGGGGTTCACGGGTTCCGTCCACGGTGAGGAAGAGGGCGGCGACGGCGGACGTGGTGACGAGGAGCGGCGCGGTCAGGGGGCCCGCCCACCGGCCGACGGCCGCCTGTACGCGACGCGCGGCGCGGCGAGCACCCACTTCCCGTACCCCTCCAGCTCCAGCACCCTGCTCCCGGCCGAGCACGCCGCCTGCGCCCGCACCCGCCGGGCACACCCCACGACGACCACCCAGTCCCCTTCGCGCACGGCGTGCGGGGTGTCCAGCAGCACGGCGACGAACCCGGGGGGTGCGTGGGGGTCCGCGGCCCACGGGTAGTGCTGGAGCTCCGGGACGGGAACCTCGAAGGGGGTGTCGCTGTGGACCAGGCGCACTCTCGCGCCGGCTCCAGAACGGGTCAGGACGACCAGGGGGCGGCGGGTACGGGGGTGCCAGGCGATGTAGGGCATGGGCTCTCCGGGTGTCGGCACGCGAGGTGGGGGACCGGGAGGCGCCCCTGCGGGGAGTCGCGTTCGGTCCGTTTCGCCTCCAGAGTGCGCTCGCCCGACTACGCTGTGAAGTTCCCAGGTGGTCGACCCGCACGGTGATCACTGGGGCATATGTCCGCGCCGGTGACCAGCCGGAAGGGCGGTGGGGGCCCGCGCGATCAGCACAGTGGTCGGGGAGGCGGTCGTGTCGGAAGCCGAGGATGTGCGGCGGGAGTTCGGGGCCGAGCTGGTGAGTGCCCGGGAGCTTCACGGGGACCGGGCGATGACGCAGACCGATCTGGCCAGGATCATCAAGACGTCGAGGAGCACCATCAGCCGGATCGAGTCCGGCACAGGGACCATCCCCAGGGAGATCCCGGAGCTTCTGGACGAGGTCTTCGCGACGGAGGGGCGGTTCAAGGCGCTGCACGAGGCGATCGTGGCGAAGGGGTACCCCGCGCATTCGCGACGGCGGCTCGCGCTGGAACCCGAGGCGCACGCGATTCTCGCGTGGTCTCCGACCGTCGTGCCCGGCCTGCTGCAAACGGCGTCGTACGCCTACGAGCTTCTGCGCAACGGCCTGCCGAGGGCGAGCGAGGCGGAGATCAGGAACAAGGTTCAGCAGCGCATGAGCAGGCAGGAGTTGTTGCGTCGGCCGTCGCCACCGGACATGTCTGTCGTGGTGTGTGAGTCCGTACTCCGACGAAGGGTCGGGGAACCAGAGACCATGCGAGGGCAGCTGTCCGCCCTGCTGGAATTCGCCGACAGGCCAACCGCCTTGCTGCAAGTTCTGCCGTTGGACGCGGGAACGCATGGATTGATGGATGGCTCTCTCTCCATCTTGACCACCCCGGAGAACGGGATGACCGTCTACACGGAAGGCATCCGATCGGGCTCGATCATCGAAGAGCCTATGCAGGCACGCCAGTTGGCCCGATCCTACGATGTGCTCACCGCGACAGCCCTCTCGCCTGTCGAGTCGACGTGTCTGATCAGGAAGCTATTGGAGGCCCCGTGAACGCCGATCACCTCTGGGTGAAGTCGAGCTACAGCAGTCAGGACGGCGGCGACTGCGTCGAGTGGGCGCCCTCCGTAGCCCTGGCCACCGACGCCGTCCCGGTGCGTGACAGCAAGGACACGAGCATCCACGGCATCGTCGTGAGCGGTCCCGCGTGGTCCGCCTTCGTGGGCTCTCTGAAGGCGCGGGGCTGAGCGAAGCCTCCCGGGGCAGGTCCTCCGCGCGGAAGTGACCGGCCTCCGGTGAGGGCAGCCGTGCCCGCCCTCACCCGCCTCGTCACCGGTCTCCGGCCGCCACCCGGCGTCCGGTGGTGCGCGCGGGCCCTGGACGGCGGCGCCGTGCCCGGTCAGCTCCCCGCCCCCGGCCACGTCCCGCCGGGGAAGCGGGCAGGGGGCGCGCGGGGCCGTCGGGTGCCGGCGGGGGACCGCACGGTGTGTCAGCCCGTCGGACCCGCCCCGCTGGGGAACTGTGGGGAGCATGACGACGCACCTCGGACTTCCCGACGGCATCACGGCGTGCCTCTTCGACCTCGACGGGGTCGTCACGCGGACGGCGGTGGTGCACGCCGCCGCATGGAAGGCGATGTTCGACGCCTTCCTGCGCGAACGGGACGGCACGGATTTCCAGCCCTTCACCGACTCCGACTACGAGAGGTACGTCGACGGCCGCCCCCGCGCCGACGGCGTCCGCGCCTTCCTCGCCTCCCGGGGCATCGAGCTGCCCGAGGGCACCCCCGACGACCCGCCGGAGGCGCAGACCGTCAACGGCCTCGGGAACCGCAAGAACGCGGCCCTCCTGGAGAGGATCCGCACCGACGGTGTGGAACCCTACGAGGGCACCCTGCGCTACCTCCACGCCGTTCGCGCCGCCGGTCTCGCCACCGCGATCGTCTCCTCCAGCGCCAACACGCGGGAGGTGCTGCGCTCGATCGACGCCGAGCGCCTGTTCGACGTACGGATCGACGGGGTGGTGGCCCGGGAACGGGGACTTCCGGGCAAGCCCCGCCCCGACACCTACCAGGCCGCGGCCCGCGACCTCGGCGTCGAACCGTCCCGCGCGGCCGTCTTCGAGGACGCGCTGGCCGGTATGGAAGCGGGCCGCGCGGGCCACTTCGGCTACGTGGTCGGCGTCGACCGCGTCGGCCAGGCCGACGCCCTCCGCGCCCACGGCGCCGACCGTGTGGTCAAGGACCTCGCCGAGCTGGGAGGAGATGCGTGATCACCAACCGGACGTACACGGTCGAGCCGTGGCGGGTCCGCGAGACCGCCCTCGACCTGGACATCCTCGCGCAGAGCGAGTCCGTCTTCGCCCTGTCCAACGGGCACGTCGGCTGGCGCGGCAACCTCGACGAGGGCGAGCCGCACGGACTGCCCGGCAGCTACCTCAACGGCGTCCACGAACTGCACCCCCTGCCCTACGCCGAAGCGGGGTACGGCTACCCGGAGTCGGGCCAGACCGTCATCAACGTCACCAACGGCAAGCTGCTGCGGCTCCTGGTCGACGACGAGCCCTTCGACCTCCGCTACGGGCGGCTTCACGCCCACGAACGCACCCTCGACCTGCGGCGCGGCGTGCTGGAACGCACCTGCGAGTGGACCTCCCCGGCCGGTACGAGGGTCCGGGTGCGCTCCACCCGCCTCGTCTCCCTCACCCAGCGCGCCATCGCCGCCGTGGAGTACGAGGTCGAGCCCGTCGACAGGCGGGCCCGGGTGGTCGTGCAGTCGGAACTGGTCACCAACGAGAGCCTGCCCGGGTCGGACGGCGACCCGAGGGCGGCCAAGGCGCTCCAGTCCCCGTTGGAGCCGGAGGAGGACCTGGCACTCGGGACACGGCTGCGGCTGGTCCACCGCACCCGGCGCAGCGGCCTGCGGGTCGCGGTCGCCGCCGACCACGACATCGACGCTCCCGGAGCGGTCGCCACCAGCGGCGAGAGCCACACGGACGTCGCCCGCCTGACCGTCAGCACCGTCCTGGAGCCGGGACAGCGGCTGCGGGTGCGCAAGACGGTCGCCCACGGCTGGTCGGGCGCCCGTTCCCGGCCCGCGATGAGCGATCAGGTCGAAGCCGCCCTGGCCGCCGCCGCGCACGGCGGCTGGGACGGGCTGGTGGCCGACCAGCGGGCCTACCTGGACGACTTCTGGAGCCGGGCGGATGTCGAGGTGCACGGCGACGAGAGAATCCAGCAGGCCGTGCGCTTCGCCCTCTTCCACGTGCTCCAGGCCGGTGCCCGCGCCGAGCAGCGCGCGATCCCGGCCAAGGGCCTGACGGGTTCGGGGTACGACGGGCACGCGTTCTGGGACACCGAGATGTTCGTGCTGCCGGTGCTGACCTACACCGCGCCCGAGGCCGTCGCCGAGGCCCTGCGCTGGCGCCAGGACACGCTGCCCGCCGCCCGGGACCGTGCCGCCCAGCTCGGGCTGCGCGGTGCGGCGTTCCCGTGGCGGACCATCGACGGCTCGGAGGGCTCCGCGTACTGGCCGGCCGGGACCGCCGCCTTCCACGTGGCCGCCGACATCGCGCACGCCGTGGTGCGCTACACGGCGGTGACCGGCGACACCGGCTTCGAACGCGAGACGGCCGTGGAGATCCTCGTGGAGACCGCCCGGTTGTGGCGCTCGCTGGGCCACCACGACCCCCACGGGGTCTTCCACATCGACGGCATCACCGGGCCGGACGAGTACAGCGCGGTCGTCGACGACAACACGTACACGAACCTGATGGCCCGCTCCAACCTCCTGGCCGCGGCCGACGTGTGCGCACGCCACCCGGAGGAGGCGGCCCGGCTCGGCGTCGGGGAGGAGGAGACCGCCGCCTGGCGGGACGCCGCCGAGGCGGTGCACATCCCCTACAACGAGGAGATCGGCGTCCACGAGCAGCACACCGGCTTCACCCGCCACCAGCGCTGGGACTTCGACGGCACGGGGGCCGAGCAGTACCCGCTGCTGCTGCACTTCCCCTACTTCGACATCTACCGCAAGCAGGTCGTCAAGCAGGCCGACCTCGTGCTGGCCATGTACACCTGCGGCAGCTGGTTCGACGCCCACTGCGACGAGGACCAGCTCGCCGCGAACTTCGCCTACTACGAGCCGCTGACGGTACGGGACTCCTCCCTGTCCGCCTGCTGCCAGGCCGTCGTCGCCGTCCGGACGGGCCACCTGCGGCTGGCGTACGACTACGCCACCGAGGCCGCCCTGATGGACCTGGCCGACCTGGAGCACAACACCCGCGACGGGCTGCACATCGCCTCGCTGGCCGGAACCTGGGTCGCGCTGGTCGCCGGGTTCGGCGGCACCCGCCGGCACGGCGACGGACTGCGCTTCGCTCCCCGGCTGCCGGAGAGGCTGAGCCGCCTCACCTTCCGGCTCCAGTTCCGCGGGCGCGGCCTGCGGGTCGAGATCGTCTCCGACGCCGCGACGTACTCGCTGCTGTCCGGCGACGGCCTGACGATCCACCACCACGGGAGGGAGGCGCACGTGAACGGGGACGAGCCCCTCACCCTCCCCATCCCCGCACCGGAACGGAGGCCCGCCCCCGAACAGCCGCCGCACCGCCGTCCCCGCACCGCCGGCCGGCCGGAGCGGGACGGGAGCTGAGGCGCCCGTGACGGCGGGGGCCGGTCCCCGCACCCGGTGCCGGGGCGGGCGCGGGGACCGGCGGGGCGGGTCAGGCGCGCCGGTTGTAGATCGCCGTCCCGGGGCAGGCCGTGAGGCCCTGGCGGGTGCCGCAGCCGGCGTACTGGGCGTTGCCGTTGTACCAGGTCCAGCCGCCGATGGTGCGGCCGTTCAGCCAGGTGTAGGCGCCGTTGAGGTTGGCGTCGTAGGTGCGCAGGCTCCAGTGGACGTGGGGGCCGGTCGCGGAGCCGCCGGCGCAGGTGTCGACGCCGATGGTGCCGAGGCGCGCGCTGCTGGAGATCGTGGTGCCGTTGTAGTACGTCGTGTTGTGCATGTGGTAGTAGTCCGTCGAGAAGCCGCCCGGGTGGATGACCCGGGTCCAGCCACCGCCGGAACCGCACATCGAGGTGGCCGTGCCCTCGCGGGAGGAGCGGACGATGCCGCTGGCGTTGCCGCCGGCGAAGTCGAGGGCGCTCCAGTAGCCGGTCGCGCTGTCGTGGGCGTGGGGGCCGCCGGTCAGCGTCATGTAGTAATCGGGCATCCAGGGCAGCAGCAGGCCGTTGACGTTGGCCTGGGTGCCGATCGGGCCGGGCTGGGCGGCCGGGTCCGCCTCGTGCTCGGCGTAGGCGGTCATCATCTCGCGCTCCGCCTTGCCGACCAGCGGGGACTCGGCGACGTGGTCGGCGAACGCCTGGTCGCCCTCCAGGCCCGGGACCCACTCGCCGTCCTCGCGGTGGGCGAGGAACAGCCAGCCCTCCGGCTCGCCGTGGTGGTCGCGGGGCGCCTCGACGTAGGCGACGCCGCGCGCCCAGTCGCCCGCGGCCTTGCGGACGTCGACGACGACCTCGCGGCCCTCCTCGGCGAGCCGGGCGACGGCGGTGCTCGGCGACAGCTCCTTGGCGTCGTGGGAGCGGGCGAGGACGTCGGCGGAGACGGCGTCCACCAGGTGCTCGCGGTCGGCGCCGAGGCGGTCGGCCGCGGCGTCCGCCATCTTCACGGTGACGCCCGCGGAGGGCGAGGCGGCCGGGGCCGGGCCCTCGGGGGCCGCGGTGGCGGCGGGTACGGCGGCGAGCAGCCCGGCCGTGGCGGCGAGGGCGACGAGGGTGGCTCTGACGGACCGTCTGGAACGCATGGGGGGAATCCCTTTCCTGGGCGGGGCGCCCTGCCGGGTGGCGAGGCGGAGCGCAGCCTCCCGAGTCCACCGAATAATTGTCAATGTTCAGTCAAAAACTGGCCTGGGGTCGTCGCCCGAACCGGACGCGATGGCTGGGAAGAGTCGTGTCCCGGCGCCTGACCGGCCCGCCCGGAGGCTCCGGTTACGCTTACGGACGTGCCGGGACCCGTCGCGAGGCAGGCCCCAGTCCCCTGAAAGCGGGGCGCAGCCCCCACCCCGTCTGCCCCGATGAGCGTTGCGGTCTGCGTCGCGGGCGAAGACCGCCAGAACCACCGGAGGTAGCGGATGCGGGCGCGGGTCGAGATCGATCTCGGGGCTCTGCGGGCCAATGTGCGGGCGCTGCGGGCGCGGACCGACGGCGCCGCCTACATGGCGGTGGTGAAGGCCGACGCGTACGGGCACGGCATGGTGCGCTGTGCCGAGGCCGCGCTTGGGGCCGGGGCGAGCTGGGTCGGCGTCGCCACACCGTACGAGGCGCTGGAGCTCAGGGCCGCCGGGATCACCCCGGAGCGGGCCCGCGTCATGTGCTGGCTGTGGACGCCCGGCGGACCCTGGCGCGAGGGGATCGAGGCCGGCCTCGACATGTCGGTGAGCGCCCCGTGGGCGCTGGCCGAGGTCACCGAGGCGGCCCGCGCCACCGGACGCGCGGCGAAGATCCAGCTCAAGGCCGACACCGGACTCGGGCGCAACGGCTGCCAGCCCGCCGACTGGGCGGACCTGGTGGACCGGGCGCGGGCCGCCGAACGCGAGGGCCTGGTGACCGTCACCGGGCTCTGGTCCCACTTCGCCTGCGCCGACGAACCGGGCCACCCCGCCATCGCCGCCCAGCTCGCCCGGTTCGACGAGATGAGCGCGCGGGCGTACGCCGGGGGGCTGCGCCCCGAGGTGCGGCACATGGCCAACTCACCCGCCGTGCTGACCCTTCCCGAGGCCCGCTTCGACCTGGTCCGCCCGGGCATCGCCATGTACGGCCTGTCGCCCGCGCCCGAACTGGGCACCCCGGCCGACCACGGACTGCGCCCGGTGATGACGCTGGCGGCGCCGCTCGCCCTGGTCAAGCACGTCCCGGGCGGCCACGGCGTCAGCTACGGCCACCACTACCTCACCCCCGGCGCCACCACCCTCGGCCTGGTTCCGCTCGGCTACGGCGACGGCGTGCCGCGCCACGCCTCCGGCGCCGGGCCCGTCCTGGTCGACGGCAAGTGGCGCACGGTCGCCGGGCGGGTCGCGATGGACCAGTTCGTGGTGGACCTCGGCGGCGAGACGCCGCCGGAGGGCACCGAGGCCGTGCTGTTCGGGCCGGGCGACCGGGGCGAGCCGGGTGCCGAGGACTGGGCGCGGGCGGCCGGCACGATCGCGTACGAGATCGTCACCCGGATCGGCGGGCGGGTCCCGCGCGTGTACGTCGACGGGGGCGAGCCGGCCGCCGACGCGGCCGGTCCGCGGGATTGATCGTGGTCCGCGCCCCGGCGCGGGCAGGATGGCGTCAGAGGGCCTGGACCGGCGAAGGGAGCGGCGGGTGGACGAGGTCGAGGCGCGGATCGCGGCGGCGGCCGCCGAGGCACTGGCACCGCGGGCCGCCGACGCCGCCGGGAGCTGGCGCCGGGCGGGGCTCGCCGGGGCCGCCATAGGGGTCGTCGCCGCCGGAGCCGCCGCCGGGGTCGCGGTGGAGCGGCTGACCGTCGGCCGCGGTATGCGGAAGAAGGCGCGGCTGGCCCTGGACGCCGCCGGGCCCTACGGCACGCTGCGGGGCACGCCCGGGACGGCGATCGCCGAGGACGGCACGGCGCTGCACTACGAGGTGGACGAGCCGGACGCGCCCGCGGAGGCGGCCGGGGCGCGCCGCAGGCGACTGTTCGGGCGGAAGGCGCCCGCCCCCGCCACCGTCGTCTTCAGCCACGGCTACTGCCTCTCGCAGGATTCCTGGCACTTCCAGCGGGCCGCACTCGCCGGGGTCGTCCGCACCGTCCACTGGGACCAGCGCAGCCACGGCAGGTCCGGGCGCGGCCGGGGCCGGGCGCAGGGGGTGCAGATCACTATCGAGCAGCTCGGCCGGGACCTGAAGGCGGTCATCGACGCGGCCGCCCCCGAGGGGCCGCTGGTGCTGGTGGGCCACTCGATGGGCGGGATGACGGTGATGGCGCTGGCCGACCAGTTCCCCGACCTGGTCCGGGAACGGGTGGTCGGGGTCGCGCTGGTCGGCACCTCCGGCGGCAAGCTCTCCGAGGTGGACTTCGGGCTGCCGGTCGCCGGGGTCAACGCCGTGCGGCGCGTCCTGCCGGGCGTGCTGAAGGCGCTGGGCTCGCAGGTGGACCTGGTCGAGCGGGGGCGGCGGGCGACGGCCGACCTGTTCGCCGGGGTGGTCAAGCGGTACTCGTTCGGCTCACGGGACGTCGACCCGGGGGTGGTCCGGTTCGCCGAACGCCTCATCGAGTCGACGCCGATCGACGTGGTCGCCGAGTTCTACCCGGCCTTCACCGAGCACGACAAGGCCGAGGCGCTGCCACTCCTGGCCGGCGTCCCGGTCCTGGTGCTGGCCGGGGACCGGGACCTGATCACGCCGAGCGCGCACAGCGAGGTCATCGCCGCAGCGCTGCCCGACGCCGAGCTGGTGCTGGTCCCGGACGCCGGCCACCTGGTCATGCTGGAGCACCCCGAGGCGGTCACCGACCGGCTCGCCGACCTGCTGGTCCGCGCCGGGGCGGTGTCCGGGGCGACTACCGTTGGCGGGCATGGAAACACCGCACACCCGGACCGCCCCCGTGAGCGGCCCTGACGCGCTCCGCCTCACCGTCGACTCGCCCGAGGCCATGCGGCGGCTCGGGCTCCGCCTGGCGGGTGTCCTGCGCCCCGGCGACCTGGTCCTGCTCAGCGGCGAACTGGGCGCGGGCAAGACCACGCTGACCCGGGGGCTCGGCGAGGGGCTCGGCGTGCGCGGGGCCGTCACCTCGCCGACCTTCGTCATCGCGCGCGTCCACCCGTCGCTCACCGGCGGGCCCGCACTGGTCCACGTGGACGCGTACCGGCTGGCCGGCGGGCTCGACGAGATGGAGGACCTGGACCTCGACGTCTCGCTGCCCGACTCCGTGGTGGTCGTGGAGTGGGGCGACGGCAAGGTCGAGGAACTGTCGGCGTCCCGGCTGCACGTCCGCATCGACCGGGCCACCGGCGACGAGCTGCCCGGCGGGGCCGCCGAGGCGCCCGACACCGACGATGTGCGGCTGGTCACGGTCGGCGGGGTCGGTGAGCGGTGGACCGGCGGCGCGCTGGACGGGTTGCGGGACAGCGGGGGCGAAGGGGCGTACGGGCGGGAGGGCTGAACCGCGCCCGGGTCGGTCAGGCGGCCGGACGGAGCCGGGTGTGCGGACCGCACCCCCGCGCGGGTGTTTTCCGACGCGCTGTCGGCAAGATGTTGCGCCGGGGGCGGTGCCCGTGGTCCCATGGGCGGGGAGTACAGGTTAGGTCTGCCTTACCTGCTCCGTACGCCTTCCCCCTGATCGCAGGAGGCACCCTGATGACGACGTCCGAATCCACCACGCCCGCCGTCCAGGCCGTGCCCGAGGTTCCGTCGCACGGGGCACTCGCCGCAGTCCCCGGCGAGGTGACCCCCGAGACCGGCCGGGCGCACGAGGGGGCCGTCTCGATGAGCGCCCTGCTCCAGTCCTGCGCCGCCGCCAGCGCCGTCTCCACCCCGCCGGAACTGCCGACTCCCCGGGCCGCCTGAGCCCGGTCCGGTCCCCGGCCGGCACCCGCACGGCACAGCGCCCCGGCAGCCGAGAAGCCGCCGGGGCGCCGTCGCGGGCGGAGGAACCGGGTCAGGGGAGGACGACGACCTTGGTGCCGACCGTCGCGAAGACCCACATGGCCTGGCCGTCCTCGCGGGTCTCACGGACACCGCCGGTGCGCTGGGAGGGGTCCAGCTCGGGGGTGGTGCCGTCGACCGCGGCCGAGAAGCCGATGACGACGCCGTCGCGACTGGCGAAGCGGACGACGTGCTCGATCGGCACCCCGTCCGAACCGGTGATGGAACCGGACCGCGAGGTCACCGCGTACGTCCCCGGCTCCGGGTCGACCGTGCTCGGCGACACCTTGTACGTCCGCTCGACCTTGTCCTTGGCGCCGACCAGCCAGACCCGGTCCTTGCCCAGCGCGTACACCACGCGGGTGCCGCTGCCGGAGTCCTCGGGCAGCGCGTCCGGGCGGGGCCGGGCCGAGGGCTTCGCGGAGCCCGAGGGGCTCGGCCCGGAACTGGCGGCGGGGGCCTTGCCGAGGTTGTCCGGCACGTGGGCGGACGCCTGGTAGGCGAGGAAACCGACGACGGCGACGGCTGCCGCGGTGAGCCCGGCGACGGCTCCCGAGCTGCTCCTGGACACCTGGTCCACCTCTCGTACGGCGCCGGTGTACGGCGTCTGCGCATACGGATACCCGGTGACCGTAGCAGGAGCCCCGGCCGGGCCCGGGCAGGCGGTGTTCGCAGCGCGGGCGCCGTAGGCTGTTTGCGTGCTCTTGCTCGCTCTGGATACCGCCACCCCCGCCGTCACGGTCGCCCTGCACGACGGCGAGCGGGTCCTCGCCTCCGACACCCAGGTCGACGCCCGGCGCCACGGGGAGCTGCTGCTCCCGGCCGTCGACAAGCTGCTGACCGGCACGGGGCTCGCCCTCGCCGACGTCACCGGCGTCGTCGTCGGCGTCGGCCCCGGCCCCTACACCGGGCTGCGGGTCGGCCTGATGACCGCCGACACCTTCGGCTTCGCCCTCGGCGTCCCCGTCCACGGGGTCTGCACCCTGGACGGCCTCGCCCACGCCAGTGACCTCGGCCCGGACGCCGGCCCCTTCGTGGTCGCCACCGACGCCCGCCGCAAGGAGGTCTACTGGGCCCTCTACGCCGACTCCCGCACCCCGCTGTCCGGGCCCGGCGTCGACCGGCCCGCCGACATCGCCGAGCGCGTCGCGGGCCTGCCGGCCGTCGGCGCGGGCGCCCTGCTCTACCCGGACACCTTCGCCGACGCCCGCGCCCCCGAGCACGTCTCGGCCGCCGCCCTCGCCTCCCTCGCCGCCGAACGGCTCGCGGCCGGCGAGGAACTGCTGCCGCCCCGGCCGCTCTACCTGCGCCGCCCCGACGCGCAGGTGCCGAAGAACTACAAGGTGGTCACCCCGAAGTGAGCAGCCAGGACACCGCACCGCCCGAACAACCCGTCCTGCGCGAGATGCGCTGGTGGGACATCGACCCGGTGCTCGCCCTGGAACGGGAGCTGTTCCCCGACGACGCCTGGTCACGCGGCATGTTCTGGTCCGAGCTGGCCCACGCCCGCGGCCCCGAGGCCACCCACCGCTACGTCGCCGCCTACGCCGGGAGCCGCCTCGTCGGCTACGCCGGGCTCGCCTCGGCGGGCGGCACCGGCGACGTCCAGACCATCGCGGTCGCCCGCGACCAGTGGGGCGGCGGGCTCGGCTCACGGCTCCTGACCGACCTGCTGGAGCACGCCACCGCCTTCGAGTGCGCGGAGGTCATGCTGGAGGTGCGGGTCGACAACACCCGCGCCCAGGCGCTCTACGCCCGCTTCGGCTTCGAGCCCATCGGCTTCCGGCGCGGCTACTACCAGCCGGGCAACGTCGACGCCCTCGTGATGCGCCTCAGCGACCCGTCGGTCAACCCGGCTGCCCCCGCCACCACCGCCACGGACGACCCCGACTCCGTGCCCGCACAAGGAACCGAACACCATGGCTGACCACCGCGACGAACCCCTCGTCCTCGGCATCGAGACCTCCTGCGACGAGACCGGCGTCGGCATCGTGCACGGCACGAAGCTCCTCGCCGACGCGGTCGCCTCCAGCGTCGACGAGCACGCCCGGTTCGGCGGGGTCGTCCCCGAGGTCGCCTCCCGTGCCCACCTGGAGGCCATGGTCGCCACCATCGACCGGGCGCTGAACGACGCCGGGGTCAAGGCCCGCGACCTCGACGGCATCGCGGTGACCGCCGGACCCGGCCTCGCCGGCGCCCTCCTGGTCGGCGTCACCGCCGCCAAGGCGTACGCCTACGCGCTCGGGAAGCCCCTCTACGGCGTCAACCACCTCGCCTCGCACATCTGCGTCGACCAGCTCGAACACGGGCGGCTGCCGGAGCCGACGATGGCCCTGCTGGTCAGCGGCGGCCACTCCTCGCTGCTGCTCTCCTCCGACATCACCTCCGACGTGCGCCCGCTCGGCGCCACCATCGACGACGCGGCCGGCGAGGCCTTCGACAAGATCGCCCGGGTGCTCCAGCTGGGCTTCCCCGGCGGGCCCGTCATCGACCGGCTGGCCCGCGAGGGCGACCCGGCGGCCATCGCCTTCCCGCGTGGTCTGACCGGGCCGCGCGACGCCGCGTACGACTTCTCCTTCTCCGGGCTGAAGACGGCCGTGGCCCGCTGGATCGAGGCGAAGCGGGCCACGGGCGAGGAGATCCCGGTGCGCGACGTGGCCGCCTCCTTCCAGGAGGCCGTGGTCGACGTGCTGACCCGCAAGGCGGTGCGCGCCTGCAAGGACGAGGGCGTCGACCACCTGATGATCGGCGGCGGCGTCGCCGCCAACTCGCGGCTGCGCGCCCTCGCCGAGGAGCGGTGCGAGCGGGCCGGCATCCGCCTCCGCGTCCCGCGCCCCGGCCTGTGCACCGACAACGGCGCCATGGTCGCCGCCCTCGGCGCCGAGATGGTCGCCCGCAACCGGGCCGCCTCCGACTGGCGGCTCTCCGCCGACTCCTCCCTGCCCGTCACCGAGACGCACGTGCCCGGCGACGCACACCTCCACCCGCGTCCGCACGGCCACGCACCCTCCCACGACCACGTCCACGAGAGTGCCAAGGACAACCTCTACTCATGAGCGGCGACGAGCACGACGAGCCGGTGCTGACCCTGATGTGGGAGGCGCGCGCCGGCGAGGGACGCGGCGACGACCTGCTGGCATGGGCCCGGCCCCGCGCCGCGGCACTGCGGAGCGGCCGGACGGCACCACTGCGGACCGAGCTGTTCCGGGCGCCCCCGGACCGGGTTCTGTGCCTCACCTGGTGGCGGGCGGAGGAAGGGGCCGAACTCCCGGAGCTGCCCGAGCCCCCGGCCGAGCTGAGCGGCAGGGCCGTGCACCGGTGGCGGTTCGCCTCGGTCGAGGTGTGGGACGGCGACAGCCCGGCCGGGGGCTGAGGCCACCGGTGACCGGGGGGCGGCCCGCCAGGGCGCGCCCGAAGAGGCCCCCGGCCGAGCGGCGGGACCGGTCGGCGCGGACCGGGGCCGTTTCCGCGCGGACCGGGGGTCGCCCGATCGGCGGACCCCGATCGCCGGGGGCGGGACGCCCGGTGACGCTGGTGCCGGGGCGGAGAGGCCGCCCCGGCACCCAAGGAGCACCGATGGCTGACGCCCGCACCCTCATGTCCACCGACGTCCAGTGCATCCCGGCGGAGGAGACGGTCGACCGGGCCGCGCAGGTCATGCGGGACCACGACGTCGGCGCGCTCCCGGTACGGGGCGCCGACGGCGAGCTGATCGGCGTCGTCACCGACCGGGACCTGGTCGTCCGCGCCCTCGCCGCCGGGCTGGCCCCGGACCGCACCACGCTGGCCGACCTGGTCGAGGGCGCCCCGGTCGCGGTCGCCCCCGACGCGCACAGCGCCGAGGTGCTCCAGGCCATGGGGGACGCGCAGGTGCGCCGGGTCGTGGTCGTGGACGGCGGTGACCTGCTCGGCATCATCAGCGAGGCCGACCTCGCCCAGCACCTCACCGACGAGGACCTGGCGGCGTTCGTCCGCCGCGTCTACCAGGGCTGAGCGGCCGGACGCGGCGAGGCCGGGCGCCCACGGGGTCGCCCGGCCTTCGCCTGGGTACGGGCCGCGCGGCGGCGGACCGCCGGGGGAGCGGGGTCAGACGTCGTCCGCGTCCTCCTCGACGATGTGCACGGCGGCCTCCTCGGCGGAGGCGGCGGACCCGTCGATCCCGACGTCCTCGGCGATCATGTCCTTCTCGGCGTCCTCGTGGGCGCCCTCGTCCGGTGCGACCAGGCGGCCCGCCCGGAAGTCGCCCACCTCGTCGTCGATCGGCTCGCCATCGGTGTCGACGGTGTCGCCGATGCCGTCGCCCGGCGCCACGGGGATGTCGGGGACCTCCTCGGTGAGGCGTTCGTCGAGGGTCTCGCCCTCCATCTCCTCCTCTGCCGTGGTCCCGGTGTGCTCGACGGCACGGGGTTTCTCCGGGGGCGAGTACCCCTCGTCCCGCAGGTCGTCGACCCCGGTGTCCATCAGGTTGTCCTTCTCGTCGAAGATCCCGGAATCGTCCGTGGTGTCCTCGCCCTGCGGCTGGTACACGTCGTCGCCGAAGGCGTCGAAGTCTTCACTGTCGCTCATCTGGTGCCCTTCTCCCGGCCGACGGACCGCTCAGCGACCAGGTTCGCCGCCGGCGGCAGGCGCCGCGACTGCGTCGGCGCCATCCGGATGACCGGGTCGTGGTCCGTCCGGTACCGCGCGTACCCACATCAGAGCGCCCGCACCCACCAGGGCCGCCGTCAGCAGCAGGGGCAGCGGGCCCAGCGGCAGGAGCCCCGCGACCAGGCCGCCGAGGGAGGCCACGGCCTGGAGCCCGAGGGACTGCACGGAGAGCGCGGTGGCGCGGGCGGAACTGGCCACGCGGTGGTGGAGCAGGTCGTTCTCGTTGGGCCCGGCGGCGCCGAGGCAGAGGTAGACCAGGACGTAGCCGAGGACGCCGGTGACGACGGCCGGGCTGGAGGCGGCCTCGCCCGCGCCCGGCGCCGAGATGCCGAGCAGGGCCAGGCCGCAGGCCATCCCGGCCAGTGCGGTCAGGACGGCCCGGCCGCTGCCCCCGGTGAGGCGGGCCAGGAGCGGGGCGAGCCGGGCGCCCAGCGAGGAGCTGGCGAAGCCGGCGGTGGCGAGCCCGGCGTAGACGACGGCGCCCGACTCGGAGGCGCCGGTGATCGCGGCGGCCCGGCCCGGGGTCAGCAGCTCGATGGCGCCGAGGGCCGCGCCGACGGCCGCGGTGGTGAGCACGACCTTGCGGACGACGCGCTCGCGGGTGGCGAGGCGGACGCCGGAGGCGATGGTGCCCGGGACGCTTCCGAGGACCGAGCGGAGGGTGCTGGGGGCGCGCGGCGGCTCCGGGAGGCGCAGCAGGACGTAGGCGAGGTAGCAGAGGACCAGGGCGGCGCTGAGCAGCCCGGGCAGCGAGAGCGGCAGCACGGTGCCGCCGGTGGCCTCGGCGAGCCCGGAGCCGGCGAAGAGCCACGGCAGCAGCCCGCCGAGCAGGGTGGCGACGGCCAGCGAGGCGCCCATCGCGGAGCTGCCGCGTGACAGACCGGTGCGCAGCTCCGCCCCCGGCCCGGAGTGGGCCTGCGCCATGTCGACGTACCAGGCTTCGGCCGGGCCCGAGGCGAGCGCGCGGGAGGCGCCCATCAGCACCACCCCGGTGATGAGCACCCAGGGGGCGGTGCCGAGGGCGAGCAGAAGCAGTCCCGCGAAGGAGAGCAGGCCACCGGCGGCCAGCACCGCCCTGCGGCCCAGCACGTCGCTGAGACCCCCGGTGGGCAGTTCGAGCAGCGCCACGGTGAGCCCCTGCGAACTGAGCACGGCGGCGACGGCGGCGAGCGCGAGGCCCCGCTCGCCGAGGATCAGCACGAGTGAGGGGACGTAGAGGCCGATGGGGAACCAGAACAGGGCGCTGACGGTCACGTAGCGGCGGCGTGCCGTCTCCGGGGCGAGGACGTGCGAGGCGGCGGGGGCCGGTGCGGCGGTCACGGGGCCTCTCCGTCCTGGGCGGGTCCGGCGTCCGCACCGGTGGATTCCTCGGTACGGGGGCTGTCCGGGTGCCCGGCCACCGGGAGCGCGGCCGTGACCACGACGACCCGGGCGGCCTCGGGGTTCCCGGCGTCGCGGGCGGCCAGCTCGGCCGCGCGGGCGGCGAACTCGCGGGCCAGCTCGGCCGCCGAGGCAGGGGTGAGGCGCAGCTCGTAGTCGTCGAGGTGGGCGGCGGCGCGCCAGGCGGGGGCCAGCCGTCCGGCGGCGAGGTCGGCCTCGTGGCGGTCCAGGGTGCGCGCGAGGTGGTCCACCTGCTGGCGGCGGGAGGTGGCGAGGAAGACCTCGCCGCCGGGCTGGGCGAGCAGTGCCTCGTTGTCCCAGGTGGTCAGCGTGTGCGCGGCCTGCCAGCGGCGCTCGCGGGCATCGCGGGCCGGGGCCTCGGAGACGAAGCCGTGCCGGGCCAGCACCCGCAGGTGGTAGCTGGTGGAGGCGGAGGTCTCGCCGGTGGTGGCGGCCAGTTCGCTGGCGGTGGCCGGCCCGTCGGCCCGGAGCAGGCCCAGCAGCCGGACGCGCAGGGGGTGGGTGAGGGCCTTGAGCGCGGCCGGGTCGTGGGTGAGGTCGATGCGGGACGAGGGCTGCGGTTCGGGCATGGCAGGAGCGTAGGCCGGGACAGCAGGTTCGCAAAAGAAGTTTTGCAGAATTTCTTTGGGGGAATTTGGAGGCTTCAGTTTCCCTTACAGCGCGGGCAAGTTGCGTGGGCTGATGCCCGGCTGCTACGTGTCGGCGGGGTCGCCCACGAGCATCGTCGGCGCTCCGGCCACCCGGGTCAGGAGGACCGTGGCGGCGTTGGGGCCGCGCAGCTTCATCCGGCGGCGGACCTCCTCCGGTTCCACCGCCGAACCCCGCTTCTTCACGGTCAGCACGCCGACCTCGCGCTCCCGCAGCAGCGCCTTCAGCCGCTTGAGGTTGAACGGCAGGACATCCGTGATCTCGTACGCGGCGGCGAACGGTGTCGGGCGCAGGCTGTCCGAGGTGACGTAGGCGATCGTCTCGTCGATCAGATGGCCGCCGACGTGCTCGGCCACCTCCGCGACCTGGTGCGCGCGGATCACCGCCCCGTCCGGCTCGTAGAGGTACCGGCCGACCGGGCCCGCCGGCACGTCCGGCGGCGGCTCCGGGCTCCAGAGCTGGTCACCGGCGGGCAGCAGGGAGGCCCGCACGGAACCGGGCGCCGGGCGTACGCCCTCGGGCGCGTCGGTGCCGCCGAACCACAGCACGGCCTCCTTCACGTCCCCGCCGTACGAGATCCACTCGGCCTCCGCCTGCGGCGGGATCGCCTCGTGCGGCACGCCCGGCGCGATCTTCAAGGCCGCCACCGGAGCGCGCAGCGCCGCCTCGACCGCCCAGGAGAGCGGCGGCGAGTACGCCTCGGGGTCGAAGACCCGCCCGCCGCGCCCGCCCCGGCGCGCGGGGTCGACGAAGACCGCGTCGTAGCCGCTCACCTCCACCTCGGCGACCTCCGCCTCGCGGACCTCGATCAGCCCCGTGAGGCCCAGTGCCTCGGCGTTGGCCCGCGCCACCGCCGCCGTCACCGGGTCCCGGTCCACCGCGAGCACCCGCACCCCGGCCCGGGCCAGCGCGATCGCGTCCCCGCCGATCCCGCAGCACAGGTCGGCGACGCTGCCGACTCCCAGCGCCGCGATCCGTGCCGCGCGGTGGGCGGCGACCTCGGTGCGGGTCGCCTGCTCCACGCCGTGCGGGGTGAAGAACATCCGGGCCGCGTCGGCGCCGAACTTGGCCACCGCCCGCTGCCGCAACCGGGCCTGGCCGAGGGCGGCC
This sequence comes from Streptomyces diastaticus subsp. diastaticus, assembly GCF_011170125.1. Taxonomy (NCBI): domain Bacteria; kingdom Bacillati; phylum Actinomycetota; class Actinomycetes; order Kitasatosporales; family Streptomycetaceae; genus Streptomyces; species Streptomyces diastaticus. Next base: position 1,547,021 of record NZ_BLLN01000002.1, read on the forward strand.
GAGACCAGCGGGGCAGGGTGGTCGCGGCGCAGCCGGGTCGCGGTGGCCAGTTCGTCGGCCGGATCGTGCCCGGCGACGGCGTCGAGCAGGGCGCGGCCCTCAGGGGTGAGCAGGGCGGTGAAGGAGTCCAGGTCGGTCACCCGCCCATTCTTCCGGCCCCTGTCGGCCACTCGGTGGACCGGGGGGCGCCTCTCGCGGTGTCGGGGCCGCCGGGTCGCCGGACGCTGCCAGGATGCGGCTTCATGGGACAAGTACGACAAAATGAACAATCCGGTGGGCGAGGGCCCCGCCCCGGAGGTCTCCTGCGCCGCACCCGCACCGCCCGGCTCGTCGCCGCCGGACTCGCCGCCGCCGCGCTCCTCTCCGGCTGCGCCCTCGGCCAGGAAGGCGACCCGGGCGGGGCGGGCGGCCCCGGCGCGGCCGGGCAGCAGGGCCCCGCCCCCGAGACCAAGGCCCAGCGGCTCGCCAAGAAGCGGGCCGCCATCGCCGCCGCCACCCGCAAATGGGGCCTCGCGCAGATCCCGCTGACCGCGCCCGCCCCGCCCGACGCCAAACCCGCCCTCAGCACGCGCGACGGCTTCGAGGTCGAGGGGCAGGAGGACCTGCCGCACGTCTTCACCACCGTCCCCGTCAAGGAGCGGGTGGTCTTCCTGACCATCGACGACGGCGCCGAGAAGGACCCCGAGTTCCTGCGGATGATGAAGGAACTCGACATCCCCTACTCGGCGTTCCTCAGCGACTACCTGGTCAGCGAGGACTACGGCTACTTCCGCGCCATGCAGAAGCAGGGCACCACCCTCAACAACCACACCATCGACCACCCCTACCTGCCCGGTCTCTCCTACGAGGAGCAGCGCCACCAGATCTGCGGCATGCAGGACGTCATCGAGAAGCAGTACGGCAAGCGGCCCCGCCTCTTCCGCCCCCCGTACGGCAACTACAACCAGGACACTCTCAAGGCGGCCAAGTCCTGCGGCATCGAAGCCGTCCCCCTGTGGAACGCCGAGGCGTTCACCGACCGCGTCGACTACCGCGAATGGGACCGGGATCTGCATCCCGGGGACATCGTGCTCACCCACTTCCGGGGGACCGGGGAGTGGGACGGGAGCATGGTGGACATGGTGCGCCAGGCGATGAAGGTGATCACCTCCAAGGGGTACGCCGTGGCCCGGCTGGAGGACTACGTCTGAGCCCGGCCGCGTCCAGCCCGGCCGCGTCCAGCCCGGCCGATCTCGGCCCGGCCGGCGTTCGAGGCCGACGAGCCGCGGAGCGGCGAGTCTTCCGCCCGGGTGGTCCGGGTGGCCTCAAGCGGCCGCCCGGGCGGTCCGGGTGGCCTCAAGCGCCGGCCGGGCCGCGTTCTGCGCGCACACGTCCGACCGTTCCGGTCACCGATGGCCTCAAGCACCGGCCGGGCTGAGGCCGGTCGGCCCCGGGCCGTCCGGTCGGGCTTCTGGTCGGCCGGCCAACCCGGCAACAGCCGGCAGGCAGCGGTGGCCTGGCCGGGGCTCCCGGGGGATTCGGCCTGGTCAGGTCGGGGCTCGGCAGGCGAGGGGAGCGGGGCGGGCGGCCCGGTCGGGGAGGGCGGGAACGCAGCGCGCGCCGCGCGCATTGGCACTCCGCTTGACCGAGTGCTAATCGCGGTCATAGTCTCAGCTCTGGCACTCCCCGCAGGAGAGTGCCAACACAGCGACGGGCAGGTCCGGCACCCGCGACGACGGATCGACCTGGTCGCCACACTCAGATCAGTTAACCCCGTGAGATCTCCGAAGGGGGAGGTCGGATCGTGACGACCGCCAGCTCCAAGGTTGCCATCAAGCCGCTCGAGGACCGCATCGTGGTCCAGCCGCTCGACGCCGAGCAGACCACGGCTTCGGGCCTGGTCATTCCGGACACCGCGAAGGAGAAGCCCCAGGAGGGCGTCGTCCTCGCTGTGGGCCCGGGCCGCTTCGAGAACGGCGAGCGCCTGCCGCTCGACGTCAAGACCGGCGACGTCGTGCTGTACAGCAAGTACGGCGGCACCGAGGTCAAGTACAACGGCGAGGAGTACCTCGTCCTCTCGGCCCGCGACGTTCTCGCCATCATCGAGAAGTAGCAGGCCGGAGGCGTCCGGTCGTAAGTCCGGACGGCGGACTCCACCTTTTTTTCCTGAAGCGCGCCCCTGGCCCCCGCGAGTGTTTGCCGGGTGGCGAGGGGCGCGTTTCATTTCGAGAGCGCGGCGGCAGGCCGCTCCGAGAGGATTCGAAAAGCTCCCATGGCGAAGATTCTGAAGTTCGACGAGGACGCCCGTCGCGCCCTTGAGCGCGGCGTGAACCAGCTGGCCGACACCGTCAAGGTGACCATCGGCCCCAAGGGCCGCAACGTCGTCATCGACAAGAAGTTCGGCGCCCCGACCATCACCAACGACGGCGTCACCATCGCCCGTGAGGTCGAGTGCGACGACCCGTACGAGAACCTCGGCGCCCAGCTCGTCAAGGAGGTGGCGACCAAGACCAACGACATCGCGGGTGACGGCACCACCACCGCCACCGTGCTGGCCCAGGCGCTGGTCCGCGAGGGCCTGCGCAACGTCGCCGCCGGCGCCTCCCCGGCCGCCCTGAAGAAGGGCATCGACGCCGCGGTCGCCGCCGTCTCCGCCGAGCTGCTCGACACCGCGCGCCCGATCGACGACAAGTCCGACATCGCCGCCGTCGCCGCGCTCTCCGCGCAGGACAAGCAGGTCGGCGAGCTCATCGCCGAGGCGATGGACAAGGTCGGCAAGGACGGCGTCATCACCGTCGAGGAGTCCAACACCTTCGGTGTCGACCTGGACTTCACCGAGGGCATGGCCTTCGACAAGGGCTACCTGTCCCCGTACATGGTGACCGACCAGGAGCGTATGGAGGCCGTCCTCGACGACCCGTACATCCTGATCCACCAGGGCAAGATCGGTTCGATCCAGGACCTGCTGCCGCTGCTGGAGAAGGTCATCCAGGCCGGTGGCTCCAAGCCGCTGCTGATCATCGCCGAGGACGTCGAGGGCGAGGCCCTGTCGACCCTGGTGGTCAACAAGATCCGCGGCACGTTCAACGCCGTCGCCGTCAAGGCGCCCGGCTTCGGTGACCGCCGCAAGGCGATGCTCGGCGACATGGCCACCCTCACCGGTGCCACCGTCATCGCCGAGGAGGTCGGCCTCAAGCTCGACCAGGCCGGTCTGGACGTGCTGGGCACCGCCCGCCGCGTCACCGTCACCAAGGACGACACGACCATCGTGGACGGCGGCGGCAAGGCCGAGGACGTCCAGGGCCGCGTCGCCCAGATCAAGGCCGAGATCGAGTCGACCGACTCGGACTGGGACCGCGAGAAGCTCCAGGAGCGCCTCGCCAAGCTGGCCGGCGGCGTCTGCGTGATCCGCGTCGGTGCGGCCACCGAGGTCGAGCTGAAGGAGCGCAAGCACCGTCTGGAGGACGCCATCTCCGCGACCCGCGCCGCGGTCGAGGAGGGCATCGTCTCCGGTGGCGGCTCCGCGCTGGTCCACGCCGTGAAGGTCCTGGAGGACAACCTCGGCCGCACCGGCGACGAGGCCACCGGTGTCGCGGTCGTCCGCCGCGCCGCCGTCGAGCCGCTGCGCTGGATCGCCGAGAACGCCGGCCTCGAGGGCTACGTCATCACCACCAAGGTGGCGGAGCTCGACAAGGGCCAGGGCTTCAACGCCGCCACCGGCGAGTACGGCGACCTGGTCAAGGCCGGCGTCATCGACCCGGTCAAGGTCACCCGCTCCGCCCTGGAGAACGCGGCCTCCATCGCCTCCCTGCTCCTGACGACCGAGACCCTGGTCGTCGAGAAGCCGGCCGAGGAGGAGCCCGAGGCCGGTCACGGCCACGGGCACAGCCACTGAGGCTGACCCCTTCCGCAGCTGAGGCCCGGCTCCCCGTCGCGGGGGGCCGGGCCTCCGGCGTGTGCGGGACCCGCCAGGGACCGGGTGCCTATTGGGGCCCGTACTTGCGGCCGGTACGCGAGGTCATCCCGGTCAGCAGGGCGCGCGGGGTCAGCTTCACCAGCCCCATCAGCGCCTTGTAACGAGGGTCCGGGATCGAGACCGTACGGCCCCGGGCGAGGTCTGCCAGGGCGGCGGCGACCAGCTTGTCCGCGTCGAGCCACATCCACCCCGGGATGTTGTCGGTGCCCATGTCGGCCCGCTGGTGGAACTCGGTCCGCACGAACCCGGGGCAGAGCGCCATCAGCCGCACCCCGGAACCGGCCAGGTCGTGGGCGGCGCCCTGGGTGAACTGCACGACCCACGCCTTGGACGCGCCGTAGGTGCCGCGCGGCACGAAGGCGGCGACCGAGGCGACGTTGACGACTCCGCCCCGCCGCCGTTCGCGCATCGACGCGGTGGCGGCGGTGGTGAGCCGCAGCACCGCCTCGCAGTGCACCTTCAGCATCCGCAGCTCGTCCTCGACCGGCACCTCGAGGTACTCGCCCTTGTTGCCGAACCCCGCGTTGTTGACGAGCAGGTCCACCGGGTGGGTGCGGTCGGCCAGGCGGGCCTCGACGGCGCTGATCCCCTCGTCCGTGGCGAGGTCCGCGGGGAGCACCTCCACCTCCACCCCGTGCTGGTCGTGGAGTTCGGTCGCCTGCCGCCGCAGCCGCTCCCGGTCCCGCGCCACCAGGACGAGGTGGTGCCCGGCGCCGTGGCCCCGGTCCGTCCCGCTCCCGTCCGTGCCGGAGGCGGCGAGCCGCCGGGCGAAGGCGGCGCCGATGCCCGCGGTCGATCCCGTAATCAGAGCCGTAGTCATGGGGTCAGGCTACGAGTTGATGATCAGCGCCGTGCGGGGGCGGGGTGCGGGCCACCCGCGCGGGCGGTCCTGGGCCCCCGGGTCAAAGTCCGGTGCCGACATTTCCGGTCGCCCCCAAGGCTCCCTTATGCTCGACCCATGATCGAGGCCCGCCACCTGCGCGTCCTGCGCGCCGTCGCCGCCACCGGCTCCTTCTCGGCCGCCGCCCGTGAACTGGGCTGCACCCAGCCGGCCGTCAGCCAGCAGATGAAGGCCCTGGAGAGCTCCGCCGGGACCCCGCTGCTCATCCGCACCGGCCGCGAGATGCGCCTCACCCAGGCGGGCGAGGCGCTGACCCGGCACGCCGCGGGCATCCTGGCCGGGCTCACCGCCGCCGAGGAGGAGGTGGCCGCCATCGCCGGGCTGCGCGCCGGCCGGGTGCGCCTGGTCTCCTTCCCGAGCGGCAGCTCCGGCCTGGTCCCGGCCGCGCTCGCCGCCCTGCGCGCCGCCCACCCCGGCACCCGCGTCTCGCTGGAGGAGGCGGAGCCGCCGCGCTCGGCGGAACTGCTGCGGGCCGGCGACTGCGACATCGCCCTCGCCTTCCGATACGCGGGCGCCACCGCCCCCGACGAGTGGGACGACCTGGTGGTCCGGCCGCTCCTCACCGACCGGCTGGTCGGCCTGGTCCCGGAGGGCCACCGGCTCGCCGACGCCGAGGCGGCGGGCATCGGGGAACTGGCCGCCGACCCGTGGATCGCCGGCTGCCCGCGGTGCCGCCGCCAACTGGTCGAGGTCTGCGAGACCGAGGGCTTCACCCCCCGGATCGACTTCGCCACCGACGACTACCCGGCCGTCCTCGGCCTCGTCGCCGCCGGCCTCGGGGTAGCCGTCCTCCCGGCCCTCGCCCTGGAGTCCCTCCGCCCCAGGGGCGTCCGCAGCATCGCCGTCGAGCCTGCGGTGGAACGCGAGATCGTCGCCCTCACCCTCCCCGACCTCGCCCAGGTCCCGGCGGTCGCGGCGACCTTGGACCACCTGGCGGCGACCGCGGGACGGTGAGGCGGCGCCGGCCCGCCTGAAGCCCCCGGGGCGGAGAGGGCCTGTGGCTGAACCGGTGGGCCGCCGGGTGGTGCGGAGTGGTGTCGTGGCTGCCTCGGACCGCCTGGCGGCAGTGACCGCGGCTCGGTGAGGCAGGGTGCCGGCCCGCCTGCCTGGAGCCTCCGGGGCGGAGAGGGTCCGTGGCTGAACCGGTGGGCCGCCGGGTGGCACGTCGCCGCGACTCCGGACCGCCTGGCGGCGACCGGGGCGCGGGCCGTCCTGAGCCTCTGGGCCGGAGAGAGGGCCTCTGGGCCGAACACGGGCCCCCCGGGTGGCGTCAGGTGGTGCGAGCGTCCGGGCGGGTACGACCGTCCACCGTGGCGCCGGCTGCCGGGCGCTGAAGCGCGTCGCCTGTTGAGGCGCGTCACCCGAAGCGAACCGGGCCGCAGCACGCGTACGGTCGCCCCGGCCGCTTCGCCGCGCACCCGAAACGACGCGAGCGAGCAGTCCGGCCGAGCCGCCGGACCCCTCGCACGGCGGCACCGACGAGCCCGGCCCCAGGGCGACGCCGGTCACACGACCCGCCCCCCTCGCCATCACCCGTGTGACAGCCCTGTCGGGCGCACCCTGCCCGGTCCGGCTCGTCCGGTCCGGTGCGGTGCGGTGCGGTACGGCGCGGTCCGGCTCGTCTCGGTCCGGTCCGGCTCGGTCGGCTCGGCCCGGTCCCGCCCGGTCCCGCCCGGTCCGGCGTGGTCCGGTCCGGTCCGGTGTGGCCCGGTCCGGCGTGGCCCGGTCCGGTCCAGCGCGGCCTGGTGCGGCGCGGCGCGGTCCGGGGCGGTCCGGCGCCGTCCGGCCTTGGCCCGGCGCGGTTCAGCCCGGCCAGACCCGGCCCGGCCCGCCCCGCCCCTGCGCCGACCACCCAGGTCGCTGCGTGAGGAAACGTTCCTTCTGGGGTGGCCGGGCGGAACGGTCAGGAGAAGCCCGGTTCGGAGGGGGCGGGGCTCTGGGCGGGGGCCGCTCCGGCCGGGGTGAGGCGGGTGCGGGCGCGGCCCATCAGTTCCTCGCGTTCGTCCTCGGTGAGGCCGCCCCAGACGCCGTAGGGCTCTCGGACGGCCAGCGCGTGCGCCGCGCACTCCGCGCGTACCGGGCAGCGCATGCAGACCTCCTTGGCGGAGGTCTCGCGGGCGCTGCGGGCGGCTCCCCGTTCGCCCTCCGGATGGAAGAAGAGCGAGCTGTCGACGCCTCGGCAGGCGGCGAGCAGCTGCCAGTCCCACAGGTCGGCGTTCGGTCCGGGAAGGCGGGAGAAATCAGCCATTGCAGGTCCCCTCGTAGGCATGTGTCGGCCGTGCTGACGTGGTGACGGCCCTGGCTCGAGGGGTCGGCGCCGGGCGTGTCCCGGGCGCTCGCTCTCGAAGACCGCACATCTACTGTCCTAGGAGATGAAAATATGACTCATTGCGAATCTAGTCACAGACACTGCCAAAAGGGAAGAAGAGGCGCTAAATGGGGCATAGCAGAATTCGTGGAGGAGGGCTCTCCGCGTCGGTCGCGCCGTCACCGCCCCGTGTCCGGCTCCTCACGTAGAGTGCCGAATGCGGTCGGTGACCCCGTAACTCTTTCGGGTGACCGTCGTTGAGAGGGCTGAGTGATCGAAGGAAATGGCCGTCGGGCAGATGTCCGACAGCGTCGATCGCGCAGGTGACGATTACGTACCAGCCTGGAGGCTCAAAGTGACGCGCATCAGCTCGGGAGGGCGGGTATGACATCCGTCCTCGTCTGCGACGACTCCCCGCTTGCCCGAGAGGCACTCCGCCGGGCGGTCGCGACCGTGCCCGGTGTCGAGCGTGTGACGACCGCGGCCAACGGCGAGGAAGTCCTCCGCCGCTGGGGCGCCGACCGCTCCGATCTGATTCTGATGGATGTCCGGATGCCCGGACTCGGCGGTGTGGAGACCGTCCGGCGGCTGCTCTCGGCCGACCCGGGCGCCCGCATCATCATGCTGACCGTCGCCGAGGACCTCGACGGGGTCGCCCTCGCGGTGGCGGCCGGCGCCCGCGGCTACCTGCACAAGGACGCCTCCCGGGCCGAACTGCGGGCCACCGTCACCCAGGCGCTCGCCGACCCGACCTGGCGGCTCGCCCCGCGCCGCCTGCGCTCCGCCGAGATGGGTGCCGCGCCCACGCTCACGGCGCGCGAGATCCAGGTGCTGGAGGGGATGAGCCACGGCCGTTCCAACGCCGAGATCGGCCGCGAGCTGTTCCTCTCCGAGGACACCGTCAAGACGCACGCCCGGCGCCTGTTCAAGAAACTCGGCGCCTCCGACCGCGCGCACGCCGTGGCCCTCGGATTCCGCTGGGGCCTGGTCCGCTGACCTGCGGGTCCTCCCCGTCCGCCGTACGGCGGACGGGGCGCACACCCCGGTTTCTCCGCCTCGCCAGGACGGCTCGCGCCGGTTCGCGCGCCGATGCCGCATCCTTGAGGGGTGGAGTTCCTCGGGAACGAGTCGGTCGAGCGGCAGGGGAGGGCGCAGTCGATGAGGTCCGGCGCACCTGCTCATAACGCTTCGGTGCACAACGAGGGACGCGATGTCCCGGAACGTTCGGCGCCAAGGCACCATGGACCGATGCGTGACGACGAGACGACGGCGATCAGCGGCCTCGTCCATCGCGCGGTGGAGGGAGACGAGCAGGCCACCCACGACCTGCTCGCGCGCGTCCACCCACTGGCCCTGCGCTACTGCCGCACGCGCCTCTCCCGGCTGCCGGGGGACGCCCGCCACTTCGTGGAGGACCTCGCGCAGGAGGTCTGCGTCGCGGTCCTCCTCGCCCTGCCGCGCTACAAGGACACCGGGCGCCCCTTCGAGGCGTTCGTCTTCGCCATCGCCGGGCACAAGGTCGCCGACCTCCAGCGCGCCGCGATGCGCCACCCCGGCTCGACCGCCGTCCCCTCCGACGAGATGCCCGAGCGGCCCGACGACTCGCTCGGCCCCGAGGAGCGCGCCCTGCTCAGCAGTGACGCCGCCTGGGCCAAGCAGCTCCTCGCCAACCTCCCGCAGAACCAGCGCGAACTGCTGCTGCTGCGGATCGCCGTCGGCCTGACCGCCGAGGAGACCGGCCAGATGCTGGGGATGTCCCCGGGCGCGGTCCGGGTCGCCCAGCACCGGGCACTGAGCCGGCTGCGGGCGCTGGCGGAGCAGTAGCCGGGCGGGGAGACGGGAGACGTCGGACACATGTGTCCGGAGGCATCCCGTTCATCTCCCGGGAGTGGAATGGGAGCGGGCAGAATCCCGTTACCATGGACATCCGCACCGTTCAAGGCCATTTGGGGAAGGTGTCATGACTGCAAACGTCGACGGAGTGCCCGAGAAATTCGCGACACTCGGGCTGACCTACGACGACGTGCTGCTGCTGCCGGGCGCGTCGGACATGGCGCCCGACCAGATCGACACCACTTCACGCCTGTCGAAGAACGTCAAGGTGAACGTCCCGCTGCTCTCCGCCGCGATGGACAAGGTCACCGAGGCGCGGATGGCCATCGCCATGGCCCGCCAGGGCGGCGCCGGCGTCCTGCACCGCAACCTCTCCATCGAGGACCAGGCCAACCAGGTCGACCTCGTCAAGCGCTCCGAGTCGGGCATGGTCACCGACCCGATCACGGTGCACCCCGACGCCACCCTCGGCGAGGCCGACGCGATCTGCGCCAAGTTCCGCATCAGCGGCGTGCCGGTCACCGACGGCTCGGGCCGCCTGCTCGGCATCGTCACCAACCGCGACATGGCCTTCGAGTCGGACCGTACGCGCCAGGTGCGCGAGGTCATGACGCCGATGCCCCTGGTCACCGGCAAGGTCGGCATCTCCGGCGTGGACGCCATGGAGCTGCTGCGCCGGCACAAGATCGAGAAGCTGCCGCTCGTCGACGACGAGGGCGTCCTCAAGGGCCTCATCACCGTCAAGGACTTCGTCAAGGCGGAGAAGTACCCGAACGCCGCCAAGGACTCCGAGGGCCGCCTGCTGGTCGGTGCCGCCGTCGGCGTGGCGGGGGACGCCTTCGAGCGCGCCCAGGCGCTCATCGGCGCCGGCGTCGACTTCATCGTGGTCGACACCGCGCACGGCCACTCCCGCCTGGTCGGCGACATGGTCGCCAAGATCAAGTCGAACAGCTCCGGCGTGGACGTCGTCGGCGGCAACATCGCCACCCGCGACGGTGCCCAGATGCTCATCGACTCCGGCGCCGACGGCGTCAAGGTCGGGGTCGGGCCGGGCTCCATCTGCACCACCCGCGTCGTCGCCGGCATCGGCGTCCCGCAGGTCACCGCGATCTACGAGGCCTCCCTCGCCGCCCAGGCCGCCGGTGTCCCGGTCATCGGTGACGGCGGCCTCCAGTACTCGGGCGACATCGCCAAGGCCCTGGTCGCCGGCGCCGACACGGTGATGCTCGGCTCGCTGCTGGCCGGCTGCGAGGAGTCCCCCGGCGAGCTGCTCTTCATCAACGGCAAGCAGTTCAAGTCGTACCGCGGCATGGGCTCGCTCGGCGCGATGCAGACCCGCGGGGACCGGAAGTCGTTCTCCAAGGACCGGTACTTCCAGGAGGGCGTCGCCTCCGACGAGAAGCTGGTCCCCGAGGGCATCGAGGGGCAGGTGCCCTACCGCGGCCCGCTCGTGCAGGTCGTGCACCAGCTCGTCGGCGGTCTGCGCCAGTCGATGTTCTACGTCGGCGGCTCCACCGTCCCCGAGCTCCAGCGCAACGGCCGGTTCGTCCGGATCACCTCGGCGGGACTCAAGGAGAGCCACCCGCACGACATCCAGATGACGGTCGAGGCGCCGAACTACGCCGCCAAGCGCTGAGCCCCACCGCCCCAGGGGCGGCCCGGTACACCCGGGCCGCCTCTTCGGCGTGCGGGCGGGGGATACTGACGGACTTGAGACCCAAGGAAAGGCCACCCAGTGACTGAGATCGAGATCGGGCGCGGCAAGCGCGGCCGGAGGGCGTACGCGTTCGACGACATCGCCGTCGTCCCGAGTCGCCGCACCCGCGACCCGAAGGAGGTCTCGATCGCCTGGCAGATCGACGCCTACCGCTTCGAGCTTCCCTTCCTCGCCGCCCCCATGGACTCCATCGTCTCCCCGCAGACGGCGATCCGCGTCGGCGAGATGGGCGGCCTCGGCGTGCTCAACCTCGAAGGGCTCTGGACCCGCTACGAGGACCCGCAGCCGCTGCTGGACGAGATCGCCGACGAGCTGGACGAGGAGCGCGCCACCCGCCGCCTCCAGGAGATCTACGACGCGCCGATCCAGGAGGAGCTGATCGGCCGCCGGATCAAGGAGGTCCGCGACGCGGGCGTCATCACGGCCGCCGCGCTCTCCCCGCAGCGCACCGCCCAGTTCTCCAAGGCGGTCGTCGACGCGGGCGTCGACATCTTCGTCATCCGCGGCACCACCGTCTCCGCCGAGCACGTCTCCGGCGCCGCCGAGCCGCTCAACCTGAAGCAGTTCATCTACGAGCTGGACGTGCCGGTGATCGTCGGCGGTTGCGCCACGTACACCGCCGCGCTGCACCTGATGCGCACCGGCGCGGCCGGCGTGCTGGTCGGTTTCGGCGGCGGCGCCGCCCACACCACCCGCAACGTGCTCGGCATCCAGGTCCCGATGGCCACCGCCGTCGCCGACGTGGCGGCCGCCCGCCGCGACTACCTGGACGAGTCCGGCGGCCGGTACGTGCACGTCATCGCCGACGGCGGGGTCGGCTGGTCCGGCGACCTGCCGAAGGCCATCGCCTGCGGCGCCGACGCCGTCATGATGGGTTCCCCGCTGGCCCGCGCCACCGACGCGCCCGGCAAGGGGCACCACTGGGGCATGGAGGCCGTGCACGAGGACGTGCCGCGCGGCAAGCTGGTCGACCTCGGCATGGTCGGCACCACCGAGGAGATCCTCACCGGCCCGTCCCGCACCCCCGACGGCTCGATGAACATGTTCGGCGCGCTCCGCCGGTCGATGGCGACCACCGGCTACAGCGAGCTGAAGGAGTTCCAGCGCGTCGAGGTCACGGTCGCGGACTCCCACCACAAGCGCTGACCCGCCCGCACCGCTGCCCGGCACCCCTCCGCGGAGTGCCGGGCAGCGGCGTGTCCGGGCCGGGTCAGAGGCGGTGGGCGGCGCCCGCCGGGGTGGTTCCCCGGGTGTCGAGGAGGAGCTGCGCCTTCACGGCGAGCCCCTGGAGGTCGTACGTGCGGTGGTTCTGGAGCAGGATCGTCAGGTCCGCCTCGGCCGCCGCCTCGTAGAGGGAGTCCGCGCGCGGCACCGGGCGGCCCGCCGGGGACCAGTGCGGGACGTACGGGTCGTGGTAGCTGACCGAGGCGCCGCGTTCCGTCAGGCGCAGGGCGATCTCCTGGGCGGCGGCGCCCTGCTGGTCGGCGACGTCCGGCTTGTAGGTGACGCCGAGCAGCAGCACGCGGGCGGCGCGGGCGGACTTGCCGTGCTCGTTGAGGAGCTGGGTGGCGCGCTGGATGACGTACTGCGGCATACGGGCGTTGATGTCGCGGGCCAGCGAGACCATGCGCAGGCCGTTGCCCGGAGTGGCGTCGGCGTGCGGCAGGCAGCTGGGGTCCAGCGGTACGCCGTGGCCGCCGACGCCGGGGCCGGGACGGAACGCCTGGAAGCCGTACGGCTTGGTCTCGGCGCAGCGGATGACGTCCCACAGGTCGACGCCGAGGTCGTGGCAGAGCACCGCCATCTCGTTGACCAGGGCGAGGTTCACGTGCCGGTAGTTGGTCTCCAGGACCTGCACCGTCTCGGCCTCGCGGGGGCCGCGGGCGCGGACCACCTTGTCGGTGAGGCGGCCGTAGAAGGCGGCGGCGGACTCGGTGCAGGCCGGGGTGAGACCGCCGATGACCTTGGGGGTGGCGGCATAGCCGTGGGCACGGTTGCCGGGGTCGGTGCGGCCGGGGGAGTAGGCGAGGTGGAAGTCGCGGCCGGCCCTGAGGCCCGAGCCGGACTCCAGCAGCGGCCGCAGGAACTCCTCGGTGGTGCCGGGCCCCGCCGGGGTCTCCAGGATGACCGTCGTGTGCGGGCGCAGCCGGGCCGCGAGCGCCCGGGCGGCCTCGGCGAGCGGCACCAGGTCGACGCCGCCGGACGGGCCGGGGGGCGCCGGGGCGCAGATCACGGCGGTACGGACCCGGCCCAGCTCGATCGGGTCGGCGGTGGGGCGGAATCCGCCGGAGAGCATCCGGCGCACGTCGGCCGCGGTGAGCGCGCCCTCGGCGCCGGTGCCGGGGAGGCGGCCGGAGGCCAGGTCGCGGGCGCGGGCCGGGTCGTAGCCGACGGTGTCGACGCCCGCACCGACGGCGGCCTGGGCGAGCGGCAGGCCGTGCGAGCCGAGTCCGATGACGGCGAGGTCTGCGGGCATGGCGGTGGACCGTCCTTCCCAGGGGCCGGGGCGTCGGGGGAGCGCGGGGCGCGCCGGTCCGGGCTCCCCGAGGCGCCGCGGGACCGGCGCGGACCTGCGTGAATGTCACACTAGGCATACATATGACCGAGATGCGGTATTGGTGTCCGGCTCGGGTGCATGTCGGCGCCCCGGAGCACGCCGCGCACCGCCGTTCAGGTGGCCCGGCTGCCTCCCGGCGGTGGCCGATACGGGACAAGCGGGTCAGAATTCGGGCAGAGGGGCCGGGGTTTCCGGGAGGCCGCGCGTGGGCCGTCCGGGGAACGGGCACACGAACGCCGTGGGCCCGCCCGGCGTACCGCGCCGCCACGCCGTCCGGAGCGCCTGCCGGCGGCGGCTCGGCCGTCCGGGTGCGTCCCGGCGGGCCGTCCGGGCACCCACCCGCCGCGGCAGCGGGCCAGACCAGACCAGACGGACGTCACGGGAGGTTACGGGTGAGGACAGGCACACTGGGGCCGGACGAGCGGGCCGAGGCGCTCGCCGCGATGGCCGAACGGGAACTGGACATCCTCGTGGTGGGCGGCGGGGTGGTCGGCGCGGGAACGGCGCTGGACTCCGTCACCCGGGGACTGTCCACCGGCCTCGTCGAGGCCCGCGACTGGGCGTCCGGCACCTCCAGTCGCTCCAGCAAGCTCATCCACGGTGGCCTGCGCTACCTGGAGATGCTCGACTTCGCCCTGGTCAGGGAGGCCCTGAAGGAGCGCGGCCTGCTCCTGGGACGGCTCGCCCCGCACCTGGTCAAGCCGGTGCCCTTCCTCTACCCCCTCCAGCACCCCGTCTGGGAGCGCTTCTACGCCGGAGCGGGCGTCGCCCTCTACGACGGCATGGCGATGGCCCGGGGCCACGGCCGGGGCCTGCCCGCCCACCGCCACCTCAGCCGCGGGCGCGCCCTGCGCGTAGCCCCCTGCCTGCGCAAGGACGCCCTGGTCGGCGCCCTCCAGTACTACGACGCCGAGATGGACGACGCCCGGTACGTCCTCACCCTCGTCCGCACCGCCGCCGCGTACGGCGCCAAGGTCGCCAACGGGGCACGCGTCACCGGCTTCGTCCGCGAAGGCGAACGGGTCGTCGGCGCCCTCGTCACCGACGTCGAGAACGGCGGCGAGTACGAGATCCGCGCCAAGCAGGTCGTCAACGCCACCGGCGTCTGGACCGACGACACCCAGGCCATGGTCGGCGAGCGCGGGCAGTTCCACGTCCGTGCCTCCAAGGGCGTCCACCTGGTCGTCCCCAAGGACCGCATCAACTCCTCCACCGGCCTCATCCTGCGCACCGAGAAGTCGGTGCTCTTCGTCATCCCCTGGGGCCGGCACTGGATCGTCGGCACCACCGACACCGAGTGGGACCTCGACAAGGCCCACCCGGCCGCCTCCAGCGCCGACATCGACTACGTGCTGGAGCACGTCAACAACGTCCTCTCCGTGCCCCTCTCCCGGGACGACGTGGAAGGCGTCTACGCCGGCCTCCGCCCGCTGCTCGCCGGGGAGTCCGACGCCACCAGCAAGCTCTCCCGCGAGCACACCGTCGCCCACCCGGTGCCCGGGCTGGTGGTCGTGGCCGGGGGCAAGTACACGACGTACCGGATCATGGCGAAGGACGCCGTGGACGAGGCGGTGCGCGGACTGAACCAGCGCGTCGCCGACTGCGTCACCGAGGAGGTCCCCCTGCTCGGCGCCGAGGGCTATCAGGCCCTGTGGAACGCCCGCGCCCGCACCGCCGCCCGGACCGGTCTGCACGTCGTCCGCATCGAGCACCTGCTCAACCGGTACGGCACCCTCACCGAGGAGGTGCTCCGCCTCATCGCGGAGGACCCGTCGCTGGGCGAGCCGCTGCGCTACGCCGACGACTACCTCCGCGCCGAGATCGTCTACGCCGCCACCCACGAGAGCGCCCACCACCTCGACGACATCCTCACGCGCCGCACCCGCCTCTCCATCGAGACCTTCGACCGGGGAACGCGCAGCGCCCGCGAGTGCGCTGAACTGGTCGCGCCGGTCCTCGGCTGGGACCAGGAGCGCATCGACAACGAGGTCGCCCACTACGAGATGCGGGTCGAGGCCGAACGCGAGTCCCAGCGCCAGCCGGACGACCTGACGGCGGACGCGGCCCGGCTGGGGGCGCCGGACATCGTCCAGGGCTAGGCGACGTCCGCGAAGTCCCGCACGGCGCCCACGGGCGCCCGGCACGCACGCTCGCCCCACCGGGTGACAGCCCGAGTACGCCCGGTACGAGAGCTTCCGCCCGGCGTTCCGAGCGCACGCACCGGACACCGCGGGCACCGCACAGGACTTCGGAGACACCCCGCACGGCCCGTCCCTGACGGGCGTCGAGCGCCCGCCGGGCCGGGGTGTGGCCTGGTCGGGGAGTGGCGCGGGCAGGACGGGCCCCGCCGCGGAGAGGCCCCCGCCGGGCCTGCGGCCGACCCGGTCCGGGGGCTCGCGCGGGCCCGGGCGCCCGGAACGCGATGATGTGTCGTCATATCGCGGGCGTCGGGGCCGAACTCGGCGTGGTCCTGCGGGGGAGTGGCGGCCGGGGCCCCCATCCCCAGGCGTACCCAGCTCCCCGGGTGAGGGACAATGAAGGCTCTGTCGGGGCGGGTTGCAGAGGGGACGCATGACGGACGCGGAGCAGTCGCAGAAGGCCCGTCGGGACGAGGACGGGGCCAGGGACGGCGGCCGGCTGCTCGCCGGGCGGTACCGGCTGGGTGGTGTGCTGGGCCGGGGTGGCATGGGTACGGTCTGGCGCGCCGAGGACGAGACGCTGGGCCGCACGGTCGCGGTCAAGGAACTCCGGTTCCCCTCCTCCATCGACGAGGAGGAGAAGCGCCGCCTCATCACCAGGACCCTGCGCGAGGCGAAGGCCATCGCCCGGATCCGCAGCAACGGCGCGGTCACCGTCTACGACGTGGTGGACGAGGACGACCGGCCGTGGATCGTGATGGAGCTGATCGAGGGCAAGTCCCTCGCCGAGGTGATCCGCGAGGACGGCACCCTCAGCCCCAGGCGCGCCGCCGAGGTCGGCCTCGCCATCCTCGGGGTGCTCCGGGCCGCGCACCGTGAGGGCATCCTGCACCGGGACGTGAAGCCGTCCAACGTGCTCATCGAGGGCGACGACGGCCGGGTCGTCCTCACCGACTTTGGTATCGCCCAGGTCGAGGGCGACCCCTCGATCACCTCCACGGGCATGCTGGTCGGCGCCCCCTCGTACATCTCCCCGGAGCGCGCCCGCGGCCACAAGCCGGGCCCGGCCGCCGACCTCTGGTCGCTGGGCGGGCTGCTGTACGCGTCGGTCGAGGGCATTCCGCCCTACGACAAGGGCTCGGCCATCGCGACGCTCACCGCCGTGATGACGGAGCCGCTCGACCCGCCGAAGAACGCCGGGCCGCTCAGCGAGGTCATCTACGGGCTGCTCGCCAAGGACCCCGCGCAGCGCCTCGACGAGGCCGGGGCGCGCGCCCTGCTGCGCGAGGTGATCGCCACCGAGGAGGCGGGCGCGGGCCGGGCGGCCGACGCCACCAAGGTCGTGCCGCTGCCGAAGCCCGCCGACGGTGGCGCCCGCGAGAGCCGGCCGAAGCTGGAGAGGACACCGAGGGCGGCCGGGGCCCCGAAGGCGGCAGCCGCCGCCACCGCCGCCAAATCCCCGGCGCTGTGGCCGAAGATGCAGGCGTCCGACGACGCGCCCGCCGTCCCGCCGGCCGCCGTGTCGCCCGCCGCCGCGCCCACCAGGGCCACCGCCACGGGCGGACGGCCGCCGGTCGCGCGGGCCTCGCTCACCGACGTGGTGTCGCGGCGCGCGCTGCTGGTGGCGCTCGGCGTCGCCGTGCTGCTGGTCGCCACCGTGCTCGGCTTCGTCCTCACCCGGAGCGGCGACTCCGGCGGGAGCGACGCGGCCGGCGGCGACAAGAACGCCTCGGCGGGAGCCGGCGGCGGCGAGGGCGGTGACCGGGCCGGCGGCGGCAAGGGGCCCGTGCAGGACGGCGGGAAGGGCGGCGAGGTCTCCGAAGGCGGCAAGGGCGGCGAGGACTCCGGCGAGGACGGTGAGGACCAGGGCGACGACGGCGGCGGCAAGGGCGACGACGCCGGCGAGGGCAGCGGCCACGACCCCGGCGAGCCGGGCGACGACACCCTTGAGCACACCGCCTACCGCCACTCCCAGGGGTTCCGGATCGGCCTGCCCGAGGGCTGGAAGTACACCACCACCGGTGCCGCCGGGGCCCGCTTCACGGGCCCGGACGGGCAGAAGCTGCTGGTCGGCTGGACGGGCACGCCGAAGGACGACCCGGTCGCCGACTGGAAGGCGCAGGAGAAGTACATGCGCCGGGCGCAGTACGAGCGCATCCACATCGAGGCCGTCGACTACCGGGGCTGGAACACCGCCGACTGGGAGTTCACCTACGTCGACGGAGGCGTGAAGTACCGCTCGGTCGACCGGGGACTGGTCGTCGACAAGAGCCTCGGGTACGGCCTGATGTACACCGCCAAGGACGCCGAGTGGCACTCCGAGCTGATCGAGGGCACCTGGCGGACCTTCACGGAGACGTTCCGGCCGAAGAAGTAGGCAGCCCGGTTCCCGGGCAGATGACTCCTGGATCGCCCATCGCCCCATCTCGGTCCCCGTCGGCACGTATCGTGAGTGCCGGCACACTCGGACGGATGACAACGGGCGTGTGTGCGAACGGATTTGGCCGTCGGGGAAGGGGGACGGAATGGACGAGTACGCGGGACGGGTCCTCGCCGACCGCTACCGCCTGCCGCTTCCTCCGGCGGGCTCCTTCGAGCTGTCCGAGACCCCGGCCTTCGACTCCTACAGCGGCCAGGAGGTCCTGGTCCGCCAGGTGCTGCTGCCCGAGGTGGTCGACGCCGAGGTCCTCGACGGGCAGGGCGGTACGCACGACTACGCCGAGGCCGCCCCGCCCGGCGCCCGCGCCACCCACCCGCCGGCCGGCCGACCCCGCGGTGCGCCGCGCCATGGAGGCCGCCCAGGCCGCCGCACGCATCCCCGACCACCCCCGGCTCGACCAGGTCTTCGACGTCTTCGCCGAGGACGGTTCGCTGTGGATCGTCAGTGAGGCGGTGCCCGCCCGCCCCCTCGCGGCCCTGCTCGCCGAGCGGCCGCTGACGCCGTACCGCGCCGCCGAGGTCGCCGCCGACGTGCTGACCGCCCTGCGGGTGCTGCACGCCCACGGCTGGGTGCACCGCAACATCACCGCCCGGACCGTGCTGGTCTGCGACGACGGCCGCGTCATGCTCACCGGGCTGGCCGCCGGCGCCGCCGAGGAGGCGCTCTGCGGCTACGACCCGGTCCCGGCCCCCGAGGAGGAGCCCGAGGGCACCGACGGGCCCGAGCCGCGGGCGGAGCCCGTCGCCGGGCCCCGGCCCGCACTGCCCGCCCCGGCCGGGACACGGCCCCTCGCCCCCGAGCCCGAGGACCGCGACGCCCTGCCCCCGGGTACGGATGCCCGCGCCGCCCGCGCCGGGGCCATCGCCGCCTACCGCGCCGGGGCGTCGCGCGCCGCCGCCCGGCTCGACGAGGAGCAGCGCCGCCGCCTCGGCGCGCCCCCCGGGCCGGAGCCCGAGCCCGCGCCGCCCGCCGAGGAACCCGAGGAGTGGGCGCCGGGCCGGATAGCCGACCCGTACGGCGTCGGCGCCCGCGAGGAGGGCCGGGCGTGGCACGGCGCCACCCCGCGCCCCCGCGACCCGGCCGGGGGCGAGCGGGACCGCGACGAGGAGCGGCCCCGGCTCCCCTACCAGGACCACCCCGAGCCCTACGGGACCCCGCGCCCCGCCCCCGAACAGCGCCCCGGCGACCCGTACGCCCTGCCGCCGGGTCTGCACCCCGAGACGCTCGCCCCGGGCGACGTGGAGCCCTCGCCCTACGCCGACCACGTCGTCCTGCCGAGCCCGGGCAACCTGCCCGTCGCCGCCGTCCCGTACGTGCCCGAGCAGGCGGCGGTGGAGCTGGAGAAGCCCGCGCCGGCGAGCTGGGACGAGGTCATGGCGGCGCCCCGGGCCGCCGGCGGCCCGGACACCCCGCTGGAGGCCGAGCGGGCGCGGCAGGCCCGGATGACCGTGGTCGGGGCCGTCACCGAGCGGTGGGCGCCCGAGCAGGCCGGGCCCGTGCACGACCGGTGGCAGCTCGCGGCGCCGGTCGGGCCCGCCGCCGACCTGTGGGCGCTGGGCGCGCTGCTCTTCCGCACCGTGCAGGGCCACGCGCCCTACCCGGAGGAGAGCGTCGCCGAACTGGTCCAGATGGTCTGCGCCGAGCCGCCCGCCTTCGCCGAGGAGTGCGGCCCGCTCCGGCCGGTCGTGGAGTCGCTGCTGCGGCAGGACCCCACCGAGCGCCCCGACTTCGAGGAGCTGAGCGGCTGGCTGCGCTCCCTGGTCCGTTCGGCGCCCGAGCCCGACGCCGGACGCGACATCGTCGCCGCCCCGCCGCACGAGCCGCGCAAGCTCCCGGAGAAGCGCCGCCGGGGCGAGCTGGTCCGCCGCCGGGGCAGGCGGCGCCGGGCCGCCGCGCCCACGCCGCCCGCCCGCGAGGAACGGCCCGCGCCCCCGGCCCGGGCGGAGTTCGCCGACGGCGCCGACCTCGACAGCGCGTACAGCGCGCCCAGGGCCCGGGGCCGGCAGGCGCGGGCGCCCAGGGAACGGGGCGAGCCGAAGTCGCTCGGCCGGACCCTGTTGCTGAGCATCCTCGGCGGGGTGACCCTGGTCGTCGTGGCGGCCGTGCTGTTCCTGCCCAAGGAGGGCGAGGACGAGGGCCCCGCCGCGCCGCCCGCGCCCAGCGGCAGCCGCGAGACCCCGCCCGCCGCATCGCCGGCCCCCGGCGCGGGCACCTCGCCCGACGGCGGCCAGTCCGGCCCTTCCGAGGGCGGGAGCGAGGAGCCGCCCGCCGACGGGGACGCCCCCGAGGCCGCCGACGGCTTCGCCCTGCGCGAGGACGCCGAGGGCTTCCGGGTCGCGGTGGCCAAGGGGTGGCAGCGGCAGGCCAAGAACGGCCGGGGCCAGGTCGTCTACACGAACGGCACCTTCGAGCTGCTGGTCGTCCCCGGCCGCGACACGACGAGCCGCTACGGCGACGACCCCCTCGACTACCAGCTCCAGCACGAGCGCGAACTGGACCCGTACCGCGCCTCCTCCTGGACCACCTCGCAGAACCTGCGGCGGATCGACGTCGGCGGCCGGGCCATGGCCGAGGGCACCTTCACCTGGGAGTCCGCGGGCGGCACCGAGCTGTACGTCCGCAACCTCGCGATGCTGGTCGGCGACCGCTACCACGTCGTCCAGGTGCGCGGCCCCGACGCCGAACGCGACCAGGTGGAGCGCCTGTTCGAGCAGGCGTCGGGCAGCTACACCCCGAAGTGACGGGTGCCCCCGGGTCTGGTCGGCCACGGCCCCGGTGCGGACACCGAGCCCCCGCCCCGGACACCCGGCCGCCCGGGCCGCGACCCGAGCGCGAGCCGGGGCGCTCGCCGGTCCGAAGGCCCGGTACGCGCTCGCCGGCCCGGTCGCGGTGGTCCTGAACGGCGGGGAGCGGCGGGCACAGGAGAAGGGGCCGCGGAGCGGCTTGAAGCCCTGCGCGCCGGCGCATCCGCACCTCACCCGTAAGCGAGTTCTCCGGCCTCCTCGGCAGTGTCGAGCCGCTGATCAGCGCATATGTGCCAGTGACCGCTGGCGCGATGTGAGGGCGGGGTGAAACGTACTTACCGGCGGGTACCAAAAAGCGTCGGGTGGCCGTACGCTCACGCTCATGACGGAGACGCAGGCCACCGGTGCGCGCACCGGCACCAACCCTCTCGCCCCGGCCCCCGAGGGGACCCGCACCGCGGCCGACGTGGTGACTCCCCAGGTGGTCGCGCAGCTCACCCGCGACGTGGTGGGCTCCGGCCGGACCGCCAACCACGCGCCGTTCACCGGCGAGAAGCTGGCCGACCTGCCGGAGTCGACGCCCGAGGAGGTCGCGGACGCCTTCGCGCGCGCCCGCGCCGCCCAGGAGGCATGGGCCGCCACCCCCCTCGCCCGCCGCGCCGCCGTGCTGCTGCGCTTCCACGACCTGGTGCTCGCCCGC
The DNA here is from genome assembly GCF_011170125.1 of Streptomyces diastaticus subsp. diastaticus. NCBI lineage: Bacteria > Bacillati > Actinomycetota > Actinomycetes > Kitasatosporales > Streptomycetaceae > Streptomyces > Streptomyces diastaticus. The sequence goes on from NZ_BLLN01000002.1 coordinate 1,568,314, forward strand.
CAGGCCGAGGTGCTCGACCTCATCCAGGTGGAGACCGGCAAGGCCCGGCTGCACGCCCACGAGGAGGTGCAGGCCGTCGCGCTGGCCGCCCGCCACTACGGCCGCAAGGCCCCCTCGTACCTGCGCCCCAAGCGGCACACCGGCGCCGTCCCCGTCCTGACGAAGATCACCGAACTGCGCCAGCCGCGCGGCGTCGTCGGCCAGATCGTGCCGTGGAACTACCCCTTCGAACTCTCGGTCGGCGACGCCCTGCCCGCCTTCGTCGCGGGCAACGCCGTGGTGATGAAGCCCGACACGGAGACCGCGCTGACCGCCCTGTGGGGCCGGGACCTGCTCGTCGAGGCGGGGCTGCCCGCCGAGGTGTTCCAGGTGGTCCTCGGCGAGGGCCAGGTCGTCGGCACCGAGGTCGTCCGCCACGCCGACTACGTCTCGTTCACCGGTTCCACCACCACCGGCAAGATCGTCGCCCAGCGCGCCGCCGCCCGGCTGATCGGCTGCTCGCTGGAGCTGGGCGGCAAGAACGCCATGCTGGTGCTGGAGGACGCCGACATCGAGAAGGCCGCGGCCGGAGCCGTCCGGGCCTGCTTCTCCTCCGCCGGGCAGCTCTGCATCTCCATCGAGCGGCTGCTGGTCCACGAGTCGGTCGCCGACGCCTTCCTGGAGCGGTTCACCGCCCTCACCAAGGCGATGAGGCTCGGCAACTCCCTCGCCTACGGCGCCGACATGGGCTCCCTCGCCGGCGAGCGCCAGTTCGAGGCGGTCCGCACCCACGTCGAGGAGGCCGTCGCCAAGGGCGCCGAGGTCCTGGCCGGCGGGCAGCCCCGGCCCGACATCGGCCCGTACTTCTTCGAGCCGACCATCCTGGACGGCGTCGAGGAGGCCATGGCGGTCTGCAAGGACGAGACCTTCGGCCCGGTCGTCTCCGTCTACCGCTTCCGCGACGAGGAGGAGGCGATCACCCGCGCCAACGCCACCTCCTTCGGCCTCAACTCCAGCGTCTGGACCAAGGACGGCCGCCGCGGCCGGGCCCTCGCCGCCCGCCTGCGCACCGGCACCGTCAACGTCAACGAGGCGTACGCCTCCGCCTACGGCTCGGTGCAGGCGCCGATGGGCGGCATGAAGGAGTCCGGGATCGGGCGACGGCACGGCTCCGAGGGCATCCTCAAGTACACCGAGCCGCAGACCGTCGCCCACCAGCGGCTGCTGCCGATGGCCCCGTCCTTCGGCATGGACGACGCCACGTACGCCGCGTTCATGACCCGCAGCCTGCGCGCCATGAAGGCGTTCCGCCTGCGCTGACCTCCGGCGCCGGAAGAGCCCGGCGCCCCGCACACCCCCGCCGCGCGCGAGGGCCCGCCACCCGGCACGGGACGGCCGGACGGGCCCGCGTGCCGGCCGGCCGCGCCCGTACGAACCGAGGAGTGCCCATGTCACAGGAGAGCTCTGCCCAGAGCCGGGACGTCACCCCGGAGCCCGCCGCGACGGCGCCCCCGACGGCCGAGGGCGGGTACGACTACGACGTGCTGGTCGTCGGCTCCGGCTTCGGCGGGGCCGTCTCCGCCCTCCGGCTGACCGAGAAGGGGTACCGCGTCGGCGTCCTGGAGGCCGGGCGCCGCTTCACCCGCGCGTCCCTGCCGCGCAGTTCCTGGGACCTGCGGAACTACCTGTGGGCCCCGGCCCTCGGCCTCTTCGGCATCCAGCGCATCCACCTGCTCGGCAACGTCATGGTGCTGGCCGGCGCGGGCGTAGGCGGCGGCTCCCTCAACTACGCCAACACCCTCTACGTGCCGCCCGAGCCCTTCTTCACCGACCCCCAGTGGGGCGCCATCACCGACTGGCAGGACGAGCTGAAGCCGTACTACGACCAGGCGAGCAGGATGCTCGGCGTGCGGCTCAACCCGACCACCACGCCCTCCGACGTCCACCTCAAGGCGGCCGCCGAGAAGATGGGCTTCGGCGACACCTTCCACATGGCGCCCGTCGGGGTCTTCTTCGGAGACGGCAAGGACGCCGAGGGGACGAGCCGCGCCAGGCCCGGCGAGGAGGTCGCCGACCCGTACTTCGGCGGGGCCGGTCCCTCACGGCGGGCCTGCAACGAGTGCGGCGAGTGCATGACGGGCTGCCGTCACGGCGCCAAGAACACCCTGAACGAGAACTACCTCTACCTCGCCGAGAAGGCCGGCGCCACCATCCACCCGATGACCTCCGTCGTCGCCGTCACCGAGGACTCCCGCGGCGGCTTCGCGGTGCGCACCCTGCCGACCGACGCCAAGCGCAAGGGCCGCGGCCGCACCTTCACCGCCCGCCGCGTCGTGCTCGCCGCCGGGACCTACGGCACCCAGACCCTGCTGCACCGGATGAAGGACACCGGGCTGCTCCCCCGCCTCTCCGACAAGCTCGGCACGCTCACCCGGACCAACTCCGAGGGACTGGTCGGCGCGCAGACCACCGACCGCCGCTACCGCAAGGCGCACGGCGCCGAGAAGGCCGACTTCACCAAGGGTGTCGCCATCACCTCCTCGGTGCACCCCAACGACTCCACCCACATCGAGCCGGTCCGCTACGGCAAGAAGTCCAACGCCATGGGCGGCCTCACCATCCTCCAGGTGCCGTACGCGGAGAACTCCTCGCGGGTCGCGGGCTTCCTCGCCAACTGCGCCAGGCACCCGCTGCTGGTGATCCGGTCGCTCTCCAACCGCCGCTGGTCGGAGAGGACCATCATCGGCCTGGTCATGCAGTCCCTGGACAACTCCCTGACCACCTACCGCAAGCCGAAGGGCATCGGCAAGGGCCTGCTCACCGCCCGGCAGGGCCACGGTGCGCCCAACCCGACGCAGATCAAGGAGGCCGGGGAGGCGGCCACCGCCATCGCCGAGGAGATCAACGGCTTCGCCGGGTCCAACATCGGCGAGCTGATCGGCACCCCGCTCACCGCGCACTTCCTCGGCGGCTGCCCCATCGGCGCCACCGCCGACGAGGGCGTCGTCGACCCGTACCACCGGCTCTACGGCCACCCCGGCATCACCGTGGTCGACGCTCGGCGGTCTCCGCCAACCTCGGCGTCAACCCCTCGCTGACCATCACCGCGCAGGCCGA